>CAWUIY010000030.1:0-23663 GCA_963922555.1 uncultured Serratia sp.
GCTCGACGTGCTCGAAGCCATTGCCGGTGAATTCCCTGATGAAGACGAAACGCCTGATGTGATAGTCGACGGCAACGGCTGGATGGCGAAAGGCGGTACTGACCTGCATTCCCTTGAGCAGTTGCTCAACACGTCGGATTTAGTGAGCACGAATGCTGATTACGCCACACTGGCTGGATTGTTGCTGTCGGAATCCGGTCAGATGCCGGTGGAAGGCGAAGTGATTGAGATGGCCGCGCTGCGTTTTGCAGTGATCGAGGTCTCTGAATATCGTATCGAAAGAGTACGCATCACCAAAATTCCTCTTCGCGATGAGCGCGATGGGGAAGAGTAAGCATAAAAAAGGGGCGGTCATCTGATGATGCCGCCCCTTGATGCAATTTATTGCTCAGGTACTAGATTTCTTTTAACTCGCCAGGCTCTTAATCCAGACCCAAGCTTTTGTCTCTAACGTAATATCCCCGGCAAGATTGCCTTACTCATGAAAGCCAGCCTGTTTAGTCGCACTGCACTTTAATGGCCAGACCGCCGCGAGAGGTTTCACGGTATTTAGAATTCATGTCTTTACCCGTCTCGTACATCGTCTCGATGACTTTATCCAGGGAGACGCGCGGTTCGCTGGTGCGACGCAAAGCCATGCGCGCTGAGTTAATTGCTTTTACCGCGCCGATGGCGTTGCGTTCGATGCAAGGAACCTGAACCTGTCCGGCAACCGGATCACAGGTTAAGCCCAGATTGTGTTCCATGCCAATTTCAGCCGCCACACACACTTGCTCTGGGCTGCCGCCCAACAGTTCGGTCAGGCCCGCTGCCGCCATAGAACAGGCCACGCCAACCTCACCCTGACAGCCAACTTCCGCACCGGAAATTGAAGCGTTCATCTTGTAAAGAATGCCAATGGCGCCCGAAGCGAGGAAATAGCGCTGGTAGATATCTGGGCTGACCGAGCCGATAAACTTGTCGTAATAGGCCAGAACAGCAGGGACGATGCCGCAGGCACCGTTGGTCGGCGCTGTCACTACGCGGCCACCGGCGGCATTTTCTTCGTTTACCGCCAAAGCAAACATATTCACCCAGTCGATCACGACCATCGGGTCATTCGACAGCTTGTCATTGGACACCAGCATGCGACGCAGAGCCGACGCACGGCGTGGCACACGCAGCGGACCCGGCAACACGCCCTCAGTATTCAGACCACGGTCAATACAGGCCTGCATGGTGTGCCAGATATTCTCGAAATACTGGTTAACTTCGGCTTTGCTGTGCTGAGCCAGTTCGTTTTTCATCATCAAACCGGACAGCGACAGGCCGGTCTCACGACATTTTTTCAGCATTTCGCTGGCTGAGTTAAATGCATAGGGCACTTCTACCTGGTCAAGCACGGGCTGACCAAAACTCTCATCGTCGACGATAAAACCACCGCCAACGGAATAATAGGTTTTGCTGTAAACCATCTGCTCGCCGATAAAGGCGTGGATCTGCATGCCATTCTCATGGCGAGGCAAGTTTTCGCCACGGAACACCATGCCGGTATCACGCGGAAAATCGACCTCATGCTGCGTTTCGCCAATCGGCAAACGCTGGCGCTGCTCAACGTCTTTGATGAAGTGTGGGATGCCGTCGATGTCGACGGTATCCGGTTTGTTGCCCGCAAGGCCAAGAATAATGGCTACGTCGGTGTGGTGACCTTTACCGGTCAGGGACAATGAGCCGTAGACGTCCACCGCAACACGCGTCACGTCAGACAACAAGTTTTTTTCCAACAGATCATCGGCAAATTGTTTGCCCGCTTTCATTGGGCCGAGCGTGTGGGAGCTAGACGGGCCAATACCCACTTTGAACATGTCGAAAACACTGATCACTTGAACACTCCTGGATAGGGGAAAATCGGCATTGATGAATCACGGGAAGCCGTATTGCCCAAATATTGCTTATTTATTGTTCGGTTGTTAGAGGTATAGTGTAAAAGGGTGTGACGGATTACGCAGCGTTTTTCGCATGAAAAAAAGTAATTCGTCGAATAAGTGTGAGGCTGATGAGGACATTGGTCACAGAGGGCCGTCAATCGGCGATTTGTTGAGCCAATTGCAAGATAATTCCGGCGGTCATTCCCCATACAAATTGTTCTTCGTACCAGGAAAAATAGACCCGACGGCTGATGCCTTTGCGCTGGATATCCAGCGGGTGATAGCGCGAAAAGTTAAGCGCCTCCTGCAGCGGGATCTCAAACAGTTCGGCGACTTCGTCCTCGTTGGGATGCAGCGGCGTGTCGACCGGAATGAGTCCGACCACCGGTGTGACCCGAAATCCGGTGCTGCTATCCACCGGATTCAACTGCCCAAGCACGCGCACGCTGGCGGGAGGAATCGCCACTTCTTCGTAAGCTTCGCGCAGCGCAGTAAAGATGGCGGAAGAATCGGTAGCATCGGTCGCGCCGCCGGGAAAGGCGACCTGACCCGCATGTTTACGCAGCCGGTCAGATCGGCGGGTAAGTAAAATCGTCGGTTGTTCGCGGCAGACAATCGGGATAAGCACCGCCGCCTGCCGCTGTCCTACGGCCTTGCGGGGAGGCGTGGTAGGCAGATGCAGCTGGAAGCGGCGCACAAACTCCTCAACTTCTGCAGGCAGCAGCGGAGAGTCACAGATCATCGCGTGAAACCTCGCCGAGATAGGGGAGAATGCGGGCGACTTTGTCGAAGGTTTCCTGATATTCCGCCTGCTCCTGGCTGTCGGCAACAACTCCGCCACCGGCCCAGCAATAGATTTTTCCCTTCTCGGTCAATAGGGTTCGAATAGTAATGTTGCTGTCCATGGTGCCGCAGAAGCTGATGTAAGCGATGCTGCCGCAATAGCCGTTACGCCGCTGGGGTTCAAGCTGTTCGATAATCTGCATCGCGCGAATTTTAGGTGCGCCAGTGATAGAACCCCCGGGAAAGCAGGCTCGCAGCAAGCTGGCCGGATGACAGTTGGCCGGCAGGGTAGCCGTAATCGTGCTTACCAGATGATGCACGGCCGGAAAAGGCTCAACGACAAAAAGTTCGGGCACGCTGACGCTGCCAGGGATCGCCACACGGCCAATGTCATTGCGTAGCAAATCGACGATCATCAAGTTTTCAGAACGATCTTTCTCCGAGTTCGCCAGACGAATAACCTGCAAGCGATCGGTTTCAGGATCTGCACTTCGCGGGAGGGTGCCTTTTATTGGCCGGGTCTGGATCCTGTCCTCCTCCAGCCAGATAAAGCGCTCGGGCGAAAGGCTGAGTACGGCATTTTCCGGCAGGCGCAAAAAAGCCGAGAAGGGCGCGCGGTTAACTTTATTCAAACGAAGAAACGCCAGCCATTCATCGCCCTGATAGCTCGCTTCAAAACGTTGTGTCAGATTGATTTGATAACAGTCACCGCTGTGCAGATATTCCTGTACCTGCTGGAATTTTTCGCCATATTCGTCGCGGGTCATATTCGCCCGCCAGACCGAATTTAGCTGAAAATCAGGGGAGGCTGAAGCCTGCTGATGCTGCTCCAGCCAGGTTAGCCTTGTTTCGATATCGTCATGGCATACCAGCGTCAGGCGCTGGAGCTGGTGGTCGGCAATCAGCGCCCAGCTGTAAATGCCCATCGCCATATCCGGCAGGTTGATATCCCTTTCGGCCTGAACGGGTATGCTCTCGAGAGTTCTGCCGAGGTCATACCCTAACAGTCCCAGCGCGCCGCCTAAAAACGGCAGGTCTTTGTTCGCCTGTGGCCTGATGCCGCAATTATCTAGCTCGTTTTGCAGCAAGACAAAAGGATCGACAGTGCTAGATTCTGCCTGTTCCTGGCCTTGACGGCGGATCTCGGTCTGCTGGCCGCGAGTGGTCAAGGTGATGCGCGGGTCGGCAACCAAAATATCAAAACGGTTATGAACGTGCTCGGCTGATCCCGAGTGCAGCAGCATCGCCCAGGGCAGGGAGGACAGCGGCGCAAAGCGGGTGAGCAACACATCAGGTTGATAAGCTAGGGATTTAAATTCAATGGTTTGGGCGACTGGCATTTTGAGTAGATATTTCCTGACACGATGAAAACGCGGTTCCTGACAGGAGGATCCTAACATAGATTTGATGCCGGTAGGTCATCGGCGAATTAAGGCGTATAATGTCCGGCTAAGCCCGATACATTGACAGGAACACCCTATGCTCACCGGTATGCCATCACTTTCACATAAAGAGCAGCAAGAAGCCGCTGAACGTATTCATGAATTAATGCAGACAGGCATGAGCAGTGGCGAAGCCATCGCTACCGTTGCCGCAGAGATCCGCGAAACTCATAAAGGCGATCGCGTGACGGTTATCTTTGATGACGAAGACGACGAATAAGTCGTTGCAGAGGATTTTGGCCGTTGTGCTTATCACTATCACAACGGCCAGCAGAAATTAGCCCTTCACTACCACGGCCGCCGCAGCCTTAATGGCTGTCTCAACCGCTTGCTCGATAGTCTCGCCAATCGATAACGCCACGCCCAAACGGCGTTTGCCGCTGATTTCTGGCTTACCAAACAAACGCACCTGATTTGAACCCACCAGCGCATGCTCGAGACCGCTGAAGCTCACATTGTTGCTGTTCAGCTCTGGCAGGATCACCGCAGATGCGGAAGGGCCGAACTGGCGGATAGTACCAATCGGCAGGCCCAGGAATGCGCGAACGTGCAGCGCAAACTCTGACAAATCCTGAGAAATCAGGGTCACCATGCCGGTATCGTGTGGGCGTGGTGACACTTCGCTGAATACCACCTCATCGCCGCAAACGAACAGTTCAACGCCAAACAGGCCGTGTCCGCCCAGTGCTTTAACAACACTTTCTGCGATGTCTTTGGCACGTTGCAGCGCGACATTGCTCATCTGCTGCGGCTGCCAGGATTCGCGATAGTCACCGTCTTCCTGACGATGGCCAATCGGCGCGCAGAAGTGAATGCCG
The DNA here is from genome assembly GCA_963922555.1 of uncultured Serratia sp. Taxonomy (GTDB): domain Bacteria; phylum Pseudomonadota; class Gammaproteobacteria; order Enterobacterales; family Enterobacteriaceae; genus Rouxiella. Next base: position 4,951 of record CAWUIY010000030.1, read on the forward strand.
TCAATCGCGCTGATGGTCAGTAAGGTAATTTCAAAATCGAATTTAACCAGACCTTCGACGATCACGCGACCGCCTCCGGCACGGCCGCCAAGCTGAGCGTAGTCCCAGGCGGCTTGCAGCGTTTCTTCACTGCGGATCAGGCTTTGACCTTTACCTGAAGAGCTCATTACCGGCTTGATGATGCACGGATAGCCAATTTCCTGCACCGCCTGCTTAAAGCTGGCTTCATCATCTGCAAAACGGTAAGTAGACGTTGGCAGCTTCAGCGTTTCGGCGGCCAGACGACGGATGCCTTCGCGGTTCATGGTCAGGCGGGTCGCTTCGGCGCAAGGCACCACGTTATGGCCCTGCTTTTCAAGCTCGACCAGCATACTGGTCGCGATAGCTTCGATTTCAGGCACGATAAAGTCAGGGCGCTCGCTTTCGATGAGCTGCTTTAACGCTTCTCCATCCAGCATGTTAATCACGTGGCTGCGATGAGCAACCTGCATTGCAGGCGCATCGGCATAGCGATCGACAGCGATCACTTCCAGGCCAAGACGTTGGCATTCGATCGCCACTTCTTTACCTAATTCGCCAGAGCCCAATAACATGACGCGGGTAGCGTCGGTGCGCAGTGCAGTTCCGATGGTTAACATAGCTGGATACCTAACTCTTTGTCAGTGAGATTAACGTTGATAAAATCGTTAATAATCAAGGGTGTTGTTAATAAATCGTGTTGTGCCAAGAATATGTTCCCGGTGATCCCGGGATGTTTCGGCGCATTATATAGGAAAACATCCCGCGACGAAAACGATTGCGTCACCAGCGGCTGATTTGCGTGATCGGCTCGAATATGCGTTAATAGTCAGGCATTCGCGATCGAGGCGGATGCTTTTTCAAAAGTAAAGGATAGTAAAATGAGCAAGTTAACTGGTCAGGTAAAATGGTTCAACGAAAGCAAAGGCTTCGGTTTCATCACTCCTGCTGATGGTTCTAAAGACGTTTTCGTACATTTTTCTGCAATCAACAGCGATGGTTTCAAAACTCTGGCTGAAGGTCAGAACGTAGAATTCACCATTCAAGACAGCCCGCGCGGCCCGTCTGCTGCTAACGTCGTCGCTCTGTAATCAGTTTGCTGGCTTGTCTAAGCCAGACTGCTCGTATTTTACGAGTCACTGAAGAAGCAAGATAACGTTTTTCTAAAACCCGCCTGCGTTGCGGGTTTTTTTGATCCCCGGTTTTTTGCTTCTCACCGTAGAGCGCTAAGGCGCATTTATCCCTTCTCTGTTATTATCTAACCCATTACATGGTGCCGTATATCGAGCGCCGCTTCGTTTTATTCGCCTTATATAAAGAGTTATCGCCTTGAGCACGCATTCTTTCTCCACCCTGACTTTGCCATCCGAACAGCTTTCTAACCTTGAAGAGTTGGGTTATACCCAAATGACGCCAATCCAGGAAGCCTCGCTCCCTGCCATCCTGCTCGGACAGGACGTGCGCGCCAAGGCGAAAACCGGCAGTGGCAAAACCGCAGCCTTTGGTATCGGCCTGTTGGACAAAATCACCGTCAGCGATTTTGTCTGCCAGTCTCTGGTGCTGTGCCCAACGCGTGAACTCGCCGATCAGGTCAGTAAAGAGCTGCGCCGCCTGGCGCGCTTTACCCAGAACATCAAAATTCTTACCCTGTGCGGCGGACAGCCGATTGCGCCACAGCTTGATTCGCTGGTGCACCAGCCGCATATCGTGGTCGGTACCCCAGGCCGTATTCAGGAGCACCTGCGCAAAGGCACGCTTAAGCTGGATCAGCTAAAAGTGCTGGTGCTCGACGAAGCCGATCGCATGCTCGATATGGGCTTTAGCGAAGACATCGAAGACGTGGTGAGCTACACCCCTCCGGCGCGTCAGACCTTGCTGTTCTCTGCTACTTATCCGGCAGGCATTGAGCGCATTAGCGGCAAGTTTCAGCGCCAGCCGCTTAACGTCGAAATTGAAGGTGGCGATGACGTTGCCGATATCGAGCAGGTGTTTATCGAAGCCGATCGTCACAGCCGCTTGTCGCTACTGGCCGCGGTGCTGTATCAGCATCAGCCAACCTCGTGTGTGGTGTTCTGTAATACCAAACGCGACTGTCAGGAAATCGCCGATACTTTGGCCAGCAAGGGCATTAGCGTTTTAGCTCTCAACGGCGATTTGGAACAGCGCGATCGTGACCGGGTCCTGGTGCGTTTCTCTAACGGCAGCTGCCGTGTGCTGGTCGCAACGGACGTCGCCGCGCGCGGATTAGACATCAAACAGCTGGGGCTGGTGATCAACTACGAGCTGTCTTTCGACCCGGAAGTACACGTCCATCGCGTGGGCCGTACCGGTCGCGCAGGCACCAGCGGTCTGGCCATCAGTCTGGTTGCGCCACAGGAAATGGTGCGTGTTACCGCGCTGGAAGATTACATGCACAAGAGCTTCAAGTGGCAACCCGCCGCTCAGGCTCTTGCGGCACCGGCTAGCACTCTAGAGCCAGAAATGCTGACCCTGTGTATCGACGGAGGCCGCAAAGCCAAAATCCGCCCCGGCGATATTCTTGGGGCACTGACCGGTGACGCGGGTCTGACCGCCGCTGAAGTAGGTAAGATCGATATGTTCCCGATTCACGCGTACGTGGCGATCCGTAAAAACAGTGCCAAAAAAGCCTTGCAGCGATTGCAGGAAGGCAAGATTAAAGGCAAAAACTGCAAAGCCTTTTTACTTCGCTAACCTTTAAAGTATTCAATCGCGAACCGACATGATCGAGAGGAGCAACACCCAACAATGATGACACCTCCAAAGGCTGAAAAACGTCCGTTTCCTATCACTACGCACGGCGACACGCGCGTAGATGACTATTATTGGCTGCGCGATGACGAGCGCAGCAATGAAGACGTGCTGAACTATTTGCTGGCTGAAAACGCCTGGACTGAGCAGGCGATGCAGCCGCATCAGGCGCTGCGTGAAAAGCTGTATCAGGAAATGGTGGATCGCATTCCGCAGCAGGATCATTCCGTTCCCTACGTGAAGCACGGCTATCGCTATCAGACTCGCTATGAGCCGGGCAACGAATACGCCATCTATTTCCGTCAGCCGGAAGGGGAAACCGATCAGTGGCAAACGTTGATCGATGGCAACGAACGCGCCGCCGATCGCGAGTTCTACACGCTGGGCGGCCTGGATGTCAGCCCTGATAACCAGCAACTGCTGGTGGCAGAAGATTTCCTGTCACGTCGTCAATATGATATTCGCGTTAAAAACCTGAAAGACGGCAGCTGGTCTGAGGAAGTTCTGAGCAATACCTCAGGAAGTGCCGAATGGGCTAACGACTCCAAAACGATCTTCTATGTGCGTAAGCATAAAACGACGCTGCTGCCATATCAGGTTTATCGTCACGAAGTCGGCACCGATCCGGCCAATGACGTGCTGATCTACGAAGAAAAAGACGACACTTTTTATGTCGGGCTGGATAAAACCACCTCCGAGCGTTATATCGTGATTCATCTCGATAGCACGACGACCTCTGAGGTGCTGTTATTGGATGCTGATAACCCACAGGCTAAGCCAGTGGTGTTTGTACCGCGTCGTAAAGATCACGAGTACGCGCTGGATCACTATCTGGGCCATTTTTATATTCGTTCTAATAAAGACGGTAAAAACTTTGGTCTTTATAAAAGCGAAAGCGCCGATGAAGCCAGCTGGCAAACGCTGATCGCCGCGCGCGATGATGTGATGCTTGAAGGCTTTAGTTTGTTCCGCGACTGGTTAGTCATTGAAGAACGTCAAGACGGGCTGACCCATCTGCGCCAGATCCACTGGCAAACGGGCGAAGAAAAATCGCTGAAGTTTGACGATCCGACCTACGTGACCTGGCTGTCGTTTAATCCGGATCCTGATACCTCTAAACTGCGCTATGGCTACTCCGCGATGACCACCGCCAGCTCGTTATTTGAACTGGATCTCGACACCGGCGAGCGCAAGTTGTTGAAACAGCAGGAAGTGAAGGATTTTGATTCGGCAAATTACCGCAGCGAACGCGTCTGGGTAACGGCACGCGATGGTGTTAAAGTGCCGGTATCGCTGGTTTATCGCCAGGATACCTTCAAACCGGGACACAACCCGCTGATGATCTACGCCTATGGATCTTACGGCAGCAGCATGGATCCAGGGTTCAGCGGCAGTCGTTTGAGCCTGTTGGATCGCGGTTTTGTTTTTGCGCTGGCGCATATTCGCGGCGGTGCTGACCTCGGACAGCAATGGTATGAAGACGGCAAGCTGTTTAACAAGCTGAATACCTTCCACGATTTCATCGATGTCACTCGAGAGCTGGTTAGCCAACAATATGGCGACAGTGAAAAAGTTTACGCGATGGGCGGCAGCGCGGGCGGTTTGCTGATGGGCACGGTGATTAATCAGGCTCCGGATCTATATCACGGTATTGTGGCTCAGGTGCCGTTCGTTGACGTGGTAACGACCATGCTTGACGAGTCTATTCCGCTAACCACCGGCGAATACGACGAGTGGGGCAACCCAAACGAAAAAGCCTATTACGACTATATCTTGCAATACAGCCCGTACGATCAGGTCAAGCCGCAGTCGTATCCGCATATGCTGGTCACCACCGGTTTGCACGATTCGCAGGTACAGTACTGGGAGCCGGCCAAGTGGGTTGCCAAGCTGCGTGATTTGAAGACCGATGACAACCAGCTGCTAATGTATACCGATATGGATTCCGGGCACGGCGGTAAGTCTGGACGATTCAAGGCTTACGAAGACATCGCGATGGAATATGCCTTTGTGATCGCGCTGAGTCAGTAATAATTACGGTTAACGTCTGTTTTACTTAGAAGTCATTCAGGCGTTGCTGGCAATAAAAAGAGGCGAATCAATCGCCTCTTTTTTTCGTCTTCATTTTAGTTCTGTAGGAAGTATTGCAGGCTATAGCGCATATCGGCACTGAGATTATCAATGGATTTTAGCATCCAGCGTAGATAACCCGGATCCTGTGCCGCAATCTCGGCGATTTTCTGCCCGCGATATTTGCCAAATTTCAGCGTGCGCAGCAGTGTTGGGCGATCGACCAGCGCGACCATTTCCTCCGCACTCCAGCGGGTCTCTTTTAAAATCAGCTGTAACAGCGACGCCGTGACATAACAGTCATACAATGCTCTATGGGGGTGCAAATGGGCGGGCGGCGAGGTATCCAGCTGCAGGCTACTGCGTAGGTTTTGCAGGCTATAGCTGGGCTGATGGGGGAAAACTTCGCGCGCAAGTTTAACAGTACAAATCCATTGACCATTCATTTCGGGCAGCATCGCACGATCAAATGCCGCATTGTGGGCCACGTAAAATGGATGGTTTTGATATCTGCATACCGCCACCGCAATTCGCGGTTTGTCTTCCACCATTTCCTCGGTGATATGGTGGATAGCCATAGCCTGCGGGCTGATTTCCCGGTCTGGGCAGACCAGGTCGCTCATTGGCTGGGTAATCACTCCATCGACCACGTCGACTGAAGCAATTTCGACTACGCCGCCGTTAAAGCCGCAGGTCTCTGTATCTATCACCCTAAAGGACATTGCTTTACTCCTGATGAATTATTACTCCTGATAGCTTATCAGCTCGACCTGTCCTTGCCAGCCGTTTTGCGTCTGTCTGGCGATAGCGATAGCATCCTGATTCGCTGGCGCGACCGCAATAAGGTGGCCCAGTTCTGACCAAATCGCACTTTTACCCGCCGGGATCCAGCCGCCTGTGGGGGCGCAATGGTTGGCCAAAACGACGGCCATACGGTGTTTCTCGGCATAACTGCGCATCATTTCACTCTCGCGTGCGTAGCTCGGTTCAGTAATAAGTACGCCAGCCGCGTAGATATCGGCACCGTGATCGGCGGCGTGTTGTGGATGCGCCGGGACTGAGATGTCCGCACAGATAGCCAGCCCTAACGTTTTCCCCTCCAGATAAAGCTGTGGCCCGCCTTGCCCCTCGGTAAAGAAGTCTTCTTCCGTGTCGTGAAGATGCTGTTTAGTATAAGAGTACAGGGTGCCGTCTGGCGCAAACACCACAGCGCCGATATACAGCGCATCGCCGTCGTTGCAGCACAACGGGGCTCCCACGACGATAGTCATGGCATGCTCTTTGGCCTGCTTGCGCAGCGTTTCCAGGCGTGGATCCTGTAAGGTCAGACCCAGCTTGCGCGCCAACTCCGGTTCATAACCGGTTAATGACAGTTCCGGGAAAATCAGCAGGTTGACCTGATGTGTAGCGGCAAGCGCTACAGTTTGAATATGGCGATTGATATTTACATCGATATTACCAGCCAGGCAGGTGATTTGCGCCGCGGCAATAATAAAGTCACTCATTGGGTACTCTCGGATGATGACAACTCAGGCCTTTAAACAAAAAACCCGCTGTAGGCGGGTTTATCTTGATACGAAGTCATGGGTTAAGCAGAAGCCTTTTTGGCTCTTTTTTCTGCTTTTTTCTCAGCTGGGGTTTTCAACGGCTTTTTCTTCGCATTTTTTTTGCTATCCATTCCTTTACTCATACAGGCCTCTCTAAAGCGGGGTGGATTGGGTTGCTAATCTATTTACTGCCTATTTGTGAAAAGTTGCAATAGACAAGCTCGCTTTTTTCAACAATGCGTTGTAATGGCTACTGTTGTTTTTGTCTTGAAAGACCCATTGCCTATTATCTGCGCAGTGTCGCCTGTTTACTGTGCTGTTGATCTAAAAATCCCTGCTTTTTTAGGATTGAGCGTAGCAAGACGATTGACCCCTCTCTTCGGATACGCTGTTATTAAGACGAGCAAGCAAATCAATACACTGGAATGAAAAAACAACAGGAAATGTCATGCCTAAATTGAAAGGGTTGTATTTACCTCGGGAAGCATATGCCAGTGGATTGCTGGATACCGGTGACGGCCATCAGATTTATTGGGAGCGAAGCGGTAACCCAAAGGGGAAACCGGCTGTATTTCTGCATGGTGGTCCTGGGGGCGGGTGTTCATCGATACATCGCCAGCTGTTTGATCCTAACGATTACGATGTGATGCTGTTTGATCAGCGTGGTTGTGGACGATCTTTACCTCACGCCAGCCTTGAAAATAATACTACCTGGCATTTGGTCGAGGATATCGAAAGGCTGCGTGAGATGGCCGGAGTTGAAAAATGGCTGGTATTTGGTGGTTCGTGGGGATCCACCTTGGCGCTGGCCTACGCGCAAAAGCATCCCGTTCGGGTGAGTGAGCTGGTTATGCGCGGCATTTTTACTATCAGAAAGCAGGAGTTGCTGTGGTACTACCAGGACGGCGCATCACGTTTCTTCCCTGAAAAATGGCAAAACGTGTTGTCTATTCTTTCTGAGGAAGAGCGTAAAGACGTGATTGCCTCGTATCGAGCACGCCTGACCAGCGACGATCGCGCCGTGCAGCTTGAAGCCGCGAAAATCTGGAGCCTATGGGAAGGGGAGACGGTGACCCTGTTACCGACCGAAGATTCAGCCTCGTTTGGCGAGGATGATTTTGCACTGGCCTTTGCGCGCATCGAGAACCATTATTTTACCCATTTAGGTTTTATGGAAACCGATGACCAGCTGCTGCGTGATGTCGATAAAATTCGCCATATCCCGGCGGTGATTGTTCACGGTCGCTACGACATGGCTTGCCAGTTGCAAAATGCCTGGGATCTGGCGAAGGCCTGGCCAGAAGCCGAGCTGCATATCATCGAGGGAGCAGGTCACTCGTTTAATGAACCTGGCATTCTTGACCAGTTGATCCGCGCTAACCAGAAGTTTGCTCGTAACTAATCCCGATTCCCGCTTGCTGCGTGTGGCCGCTTATTTTTGTTTCGGCTCATAAGGCAGGCGGGAATATTTATGCGATTCCGCACGATAAAACGCGACTCGCTCGCGAAAATATTCACGCAAATGAGCAGGCTGCTCACGCTCTGCTATCTCTGCCACTACCGGCATATTGTAACGTTCCTTAAACGCCACGGCAGAAGCCGCGAGGTCAACGTTGACTTTATCCATCTCTTCTTTGCTGGTTTCAGCCAGATTACGTTTCATTAATGCTACCTGATTATCGGGTGTCGACTATCGTTCTGGCAGGCATTGTACAAGAGGAGAGGGCATAGGTGAATGCCAGACTGTGGCAGCAACGCAGTACAATTAAATCTAAATGAGATTACCAATCATTAATATTCACTATTGAGAACGAATATTAGTTAATGGCATTTTTGTGCAGTAAATAAATAATCGAAATAAGAATGATTCTTTTTAATAAATTATGACGCTGTAAATAATTATCAATAGCATCTTTATTATTATTCTATTTAAATAAATATCCTTTTATATCAATTAATTAAAATATAGTTTTGATTGTGGATATATTAATCAAATCAATGCTTTTTATTTTATTTTGAGTTGGGCATAATGCACGTAAATAACGCATTCTAACGAATTAAAATTTAATTTTATTAAATTCTGGAGACTCATCGTGCTTAAAGAAGATATGATCAAACAGCTTAATGACCAACTGAATCTTGAATTCTATTCGGCTAATTTATATTTGCAGATGAGTGCCTGGTGTAGCGATAAAGGCTTTGAAGGCGCAGCCGCGTTCCTGATGGAACACTCCCGTGAAGAAATGACCCATATGCATCGCTTGTTCAAGTATGTTAGCGACACTGGCGCTTTGCCTTTGTTGGGAACCATCGAAGCGCCACGTTCAGATTTTGAGTCTCTTGCTGATGTTTTCAATCTGGCTTATCAGCATGAACAACTGATCACTGAAGAAATTAATAAACTTGCCGATCTGGCAATGACGACTAAAGATTACTCTACTTTTAACTTCCTGCAGTGGTACGTTGCCGAGCAGCATGAAGAAGAGACATTGTTCAAATCTGTACTTGATAAACTGGGCCTGGTCAGCAACACCGGCAACGGCCTGTTCTTTGTCGACAAAGATTTGAAAAATATGGTTGGCCAATCTCCGGTTGCCTAATCGTTAGAGAAATTTTTCTGTTCACACATTAAAATTTAAGCGCAGAGCTTACCAAACTGGCTCTGCGTTTTATCTTTTGTCCTTAATCTTCATAAGATTATTAGTATTTCCTTCGGGACTTTTTGTGCGGAAATCGCGCAATTCTGCCTTTCAGCATTGTTTACCCATTAATTTTCACAGATCCCGGCAGCAGTTTGCGCTAAAGTTGCGCGTGAAATTTTCACGTTCACTTAGCCAAGGATAAATTGTGTCTATTAAAAAACTGAAATCTCTGCGTATTCTCAGTTCTGCCTGCGTGTTAGCGGTAGGTTTGATTTCACAACAGGCTTTTGCTCATGCCCACCTCAAAACCGAGACCCCGGCTGCTGACAGCCAAGTCAGTGTCGCGCCGACCGAACTAACTCTCGGTTTTAGCGAAGGCGTAGAGCCAAACTTCAGCAAGGTTGAACTGAGTGGTCCGGACAATCAGCCGGTAAAAACCGGTGCTTTCAAACTGGCCGCCAAAGATAATACTCAGGTGCTGATTTCGCTGCCAGCGCCTCTTACCGCAGGTAAATACCTGGTGTCATGGCATGTGGTTTCCGTTGACGGACACAAAACCCAGGGTAAATACAGCTTCACGGTGAAGTGATTTTATGAGTCTGGCGTCGCTTTTTGTCATTTGCCGGTTTGTTCACTTCGTTTCGGTGATGCAACTCTTTGGAGCCTGCGTTTTTACGCGCTTACTGACGCCAGAAGTTTTTTCGTCCACACTGGTGCGTAAAAATCAGACTCTAATTACCACATCGGCTTGTATCTCGGCATTAAGCGCATTCTTGATGCTGGCGATTCAGGCTGGCGTAATGGGCAACGGCTGGTCAGATACCACGAATTTTAATGTCTGGCTGTTGGTGCTGACGACGACTTTTGGTGACGTTTGGCGCTGGCACATGCTTATGGCCGTTTTTGCATTTTTGCTGGTGCTGATCGACGGCTTACCCGGTCGCTATTTACTGTTGATCTTACTTAGCGGCGGAATGCTGATAGGGCAGGCGTTGATCGGACACGCCGCGATGCACGAAGGCATCATTGGAATCTTGCAGCGCAGTAATCACGCCGTGCACCTGCTTAGCGCCGCATATTGGTTCGGCAGTCTACTCCCGCTATTAACCTGCATGAGTTTTACCCACCGACCTGCCACTCGCCCAGCTGCTATCCTGACCCTGCTAAGGTTTTCAACCTATGGACACGTTGCCGTAGCGTTAGTGGTATTGACCGGGGTAATAAATAGCGCCTTAATACTGCAACGCTGGCCGACAGATATCCATTCGCCTTATGAAGTGCTACTGGTAGGCAAGGCCGCGCTGGTGGCGTTAATGGTTCTGGTGGCAATTTATAATCGCTATCGACTGGTGCCGCAGCTGGCGAAACACGCTCATCAGGCTCAGCAGAGAATGATCGCTATTTGCTGGACAGAGTTTGGATTGGCCCTTTTGGTCATTGCGTTGGTGAGCCTTTTTGCTACCCTATCGCCAAATTAAATCGGCTAAGCAACCTTTAGCAGTAAGAATGATTTTGGAAAGTTAAACGAGGAAGCGTCATGAAGAAAACACTACTTGGGTGTCTGCTATTTTCCCTGTCTGCCAGCTGTTTTGCAGCGCCACAAGTTGTTACGGTCAGCCGTCTGGAATACGGCAAAGCGTGGGCATTTACCCGTGAAGAAGTGATGCTCCAGTGCCGGCCAGGCAAGGCATTATACGTAATTAATGACAGCACACTGGCTCAGTATCCGCTGAACGACGTGGCTATTCAGCAGGTAAAGCAAGGAATGGCCAGCGCACTTCCGTTGAGCACTATTCAACTTGATGACCCTAAAAACCCAGGCCACAAGATGAGCCTCGCGCCGTTTATCCAACGTGCAGGTACGCTCTGTTAATTGATATTTGCTAAGGCCCGAGGCTAAAGATACCGGCCTCGGGTTGCACGTAATCGCCATGTGGATTTCGCAGAATCCTGTTCAAATCACAAGCCCCAGCTTAATCTTGAATTAAACAATCAAGATTAAGAACGCCTGAACCGTTGAATGCGAATCATTGCTTAATTAGCCCGAAGAACACTTTTTTAAATCGATTTTTGACGTTAGTTTCAGTCGCTAAACCCTCGGATTTGAGGCTGTGGTCACAATTCTAAACTCATTTCCCCAAGTAATTATCACTCTGCGTAAAACTGGCTGGAAAACCATCACACCTCTACTACTCTTTAACATGTATGGCTTAACCGCCTGCATCAATGCCAACTTTTAGCGCACGGCTCTCTCCCAAGAGCCATTTCCCTAGACCGAATATAGGAATCGTATTCGGTCTTTTTTTTGCCCTCTATGAAAATCAATCACTTGTAATAAAATCAACTACTTAACCTCATCGGGTTACCCTGTATTGTACCCAGAAAGAATCTCTGTCGCCATTTTACCGCCATTTTTCTACGCTGTTTTCACCCCCAAAATCGATAACGGATTATTGGTTAATGCATGATTTTTTAGGGTAGTTGTATGCTGTGAGCTTTAGTGCAAGATTGGCCTAGTTTTGCCAGTTAATCAGTTCGTCCAAATCATTGAGCAAAGCCGGAAAGTAACTTTCATCAATACCGAACAAGTCAGTTAACGTAATGCTTTCAACATTGTTTTCAGGTTTTAATACCATCTCTAAGGCAACAGAGCCCGTTGATTCATCAGGATAAAAGGTCAACATTACTTGTTCAAAAACACTGCTGAAAACAATTTTATCACTCTTCTTTTGGTTCTTAAGAGATTGGTATAACCCAATCAATTCTTCTTTAATAGTCTCAAGATCGCCAGCCATAAACTCTGCCGAGAATTGGGTTTTCAGTTGTGGAATTGAAAATTCAACCCACACCATAATGCGGTCATATTGAGCTTGCTCTGGTTCAGGGATCCTCTCGTAGGGTGCTAATTTTAAAAGCCTTGTTCCACTTTGAATATTAATCATTCAATTACCTTTATGGCATGTACTGAAAATGCATAATAGTCCAGTCTTTCTCTCTGACTACAACCTCAAGACGATATAACTTATAGATATACTTGCCTTTGTTTTGTTTGTCTTCCACAAGTCTATACATTCGACTTTCATAACGGAATAAGCCGGGTTTTTTTAATGAATCTGCTGTTCTGACACCATAGCGAATGACTTTTTCTTGTATCTGGAGAAGGACATATCTACCGGGTTCAAGCATATGTCTGGCAGCTGATTCTGTCATTTTAAGACTGCGCGCGGAAAGACCCACTTTGAGCCGCCCGCGAAGCAAATTTATTGTTGCCTGACTGAGTTCAACTCTAGCCGCTGCTTTGACTCCACTTTCTAGCAACGCTTTTCCAAGTCTAATAAGGCGAAAAGCGCCAAATGCGAGCAGTGCTATATCGGTAGGATCGATCAGAGGTGTTTCAAGCGGGGCTTCTTCCAAACGAATAAAAATGCCACTGCTGTCATAAATACGCCATAACCCAGGAGCCTGCATTACAGAGTAGCCAATACACATTTCAGACTCATCATCGAGAATAGGCTTCGAATCAAGAGGCACATTACGCGGAGGAAGTTCAAAATAGTTGCCTGGCTGCAACGGTGACTTAAAAGCATAAAGCCTTCCCGGCTCTTCCGTCGTTATAGATCCTTGCATAACTAGTGTGGCCTCCTGATGATGGTTGATGACCAAAGCATAAATTACATTGAGGTGTTCATCTACAGCGGATTTAATTACGCAGGAATTAATTACTTTCAGAAGATATTTATACCTTCGACATGCTCAATTGATTACCATTTTTGACAGGCATTTTTGCACCTAAAATCGATAATGGGTTATTGGTTAATGCGTCTTCTAAATGGTCCGGTGCAAAGTGCGCATAACGCATCGTGACGCGGATGTCCGAGTGTCCGAGGATGTGCTGAAGCACGATGATGTTGCCGCCGCCATCAACGGCTTTATTGATTTTTAAAATTGAAATTCTTTTTTAATCGAGTTTATTTATCGATATAAAGTCGACCCAATAAACCTTCAAATCCCCATCCCCAAAATATGCACAACACTGCTTTGAGTCGCACTTTCGAATACTACATCCTTGATGTGTTTCATTCCAAATGACTCATAAAATTGACGGGCGCGAGGGTTGTTCTCAAGAACCTCCAGCCAGAAAAATGTTATCCCTCGGGCTTTTACTGCTTCTAGCACAGCCTTGAAGAGCGCCTCTCCGTATTTCTTACCCACATGATCCGGAAGAAGATAAATTTTACTGAGTAGGGCACCTGAGATATTTTCTTCGGGAATTTTACTTTGCCAACTCAGTTTAGCAAATCCAACAGCGGTATCTGTGGCGGCAATAAGCCAGTGGTCCTTTGGGCATTTAAGACTATTTTGAATCGCCAGCCACGAGTATTGCGTTTCCAGGTAGCTAGCGAGTTCTGAGTTGGACTCCCAAAGGTGTGCAAAATGTGCGCGATAGGAAATATAGCCTATTTGACTTAACAACTTTACATCATGGGTATTTGCCGCTCTTATCGTTAACGTCATATTTTTATTTTGAATGAGACTAATTATTGATGATTTATTTAAGCGGAAATTCTCCTCCGCATATAATTTTCGATATTTATATCAATACTTATTATTGCTGACGTTTTTCAAAATCTTTTCTTGCCTCTTCAACGGCCTCAAGGTTTTCGCTAGCCCAAACCCAGACTCCGCAAAAAGCGGCTCCTAAGGTCGTACCGAGATAGGTCAACTGGTACTCGACTTTTGGCGGCACCACGGGATAAACCGTTCGGCATACCAGGCCACTGCTTTCCATTCCTCGAAGCGTTTGGGTCAGCATTTTTTGACTAATTCCGCCTACGGCTTCGCCCAATCTACTAAAGCGTAACGTGCCGTGCTCGGTAAGCGCTTCAAGAATCAGCATGGTCCACTTATCTGCCACGCGACCAATTAACTCGCCAACCAAGGCTTTGATCCGAGGGTCAATATCAACCGGCGGAATAGCATTTGCATAGCGTCTTGCATCGGCGATCTGCTGCTCGGTGAATTTAGCCGTCGTCATAATCAACACTCTCCTTTTGGTATGTATTGAACATTTTGGTGCCTTATTTCTATTAGAGAGAATAGGCGCTAGGCTGTTTTCCACCAACAAAATTCGGAGAAGCCAGCATGAAACTGCAAGAAAAAACCATCTTGATTACCGGCGGTAGCAGCGGAATTGGCCTTGAACTTGCCGGGCAGCTTCTTGCTCGAGGAAATACCGTCCTGATCACCGGGCGTAACGAGCAGGCCCTGGAAAATGCAAAACTTCGCTATCCTGGGCTTCATATATACAAAAGTGATGTCAGCTATGCGGAAGATATTTGTCAGCTTTATGCACAAATATCTGCGCGCTTTCACAAGCTCGATATGCTGATTAACAATGCAGGAATTATGAAAATAGTTAAGCTCCAGGAAGAACATTCTCTGGAAATACTCACTAATGAAGTCGATGTAAACCTGGCTGCGCCAATTCGCATGATACAACAATTCTTACCTTTGCTACTTGCTCAAAAAGAAGCAGCGATAATTAATGTTTCCTCGGGCCTGGCGTTCGTGCCTTTTACTATTTCTCCAATTTATTCAGCGGCTAAGGCGGGGATGCATGCTTACACGCGCTGCCTAAGGGAACAATTAAAGAGGAGCGGAATTCGCGTTATCGAGCTTGCGCCTCCGTTGACAGATACTCCGCTTTTTAATGTTGAATTTAGGACCAAAATGAAAGGCGAAAAGGGAATGCCTGTTGAGGATCTGGTTCGGCGGGCAATTGCCGCAGTGGAAGCCGGTAAGACCGAGATTTGCCCGGGGCAGAGCAAGATTCTCAAGATAGTTAACCGAATCGCGCCAAACTTTATTTTTCGCCAACTGAGCAAGGTGGGATGATCTTAATTAATCGTATGAATAACTGGGTTTTATCAAAAGATTAGGCAGATGAAATAAGTAAAAAGTATTCATCACAAGGCATACCACTTAGCCTGCCTTGTGATAGGTGTCATCATATCAAATCATCTGGAGTACGATAGACCACGCTCTCAAGCGCGTTGCGATAGATATCCAGTTGAACTACGTCTTTCTCAAGCTCTAAACGCTCCAGCAGCTTTATCATAATAGCTTTATTGGTGACCAGCCGTCCGCTTGAGGATAATTCAATTTTAATATCCTGGATAATCTCAAATTCGCTTTTGTAGACATTGGCATTAAAGCGGGATTTTCCTAACTCAATACTGTTGATTTGAGACATGTTCATAACCCCATTAGTATCCAAAAAAATACCACTGAAGGTGGAAATCAAATAGCACCCTCAGTGGCAATGCAAAGCATCTTCGTTACTGGCCTCAGAGAGGCACTGATTAAAGTTATACAAAACCCATTGGTTGTACAACTTTGAAATGTGCAATTTGTGCTTTTTAAGTATTATTAACAACCTTGAGGGGGTTTTGTTAAGTTTAATGAAATTAAGGCGTTAATGATTTTTTGGTCTATCAGTCTCCATCAAGTAAGGCGTTTACAAAGGATGCAGACAGTGACATCTGTGTGATTATCCTTTACCTAAATGTTTTCGATAATCATTCTCATTAATGCTGGATTTTCAAATGGAATACCAGAAACCAAATCCGTGCCGCAAACAAAAATCAGCAAATGTTCTACGCTAACAATGTTGTAAGTTGATTCCGTCGTAACAAACTGCAAAAGACAGTTTTTCCATGGTGTATTTTTCTCATCCAAAAGGAACTGAATATGAGCGAAGCAATGTTTGAGCAGGCTCCATTACAACTGCTGACGCAGTTTACATTGGGTGATAAAGTCACATTGGTGAGTTTTCCTGTGGGGAATCCGCCAGTTAGCTACCGCCTTGAGGCCTTGATAACCGAGGCTGAAGACGGAAATTTCGAGGGCGAAATCATCAAGGTGATACCCCTTGGGCGCGACGATTTTATGCAGCATCACTTCCAGCCAGGTGGCCATATTGAGTTTCAGAGTGGAAATATCCTGGGAAACGCACCTTAAGAGAATTTTAAAATTTCAACTTCCGTTACACTACACGTCTTCATTATTCGCTGCACCGACGGTAGGCTTGACTCTGTCAGTGCAGATCGAAATCAGATAGCGCCGATTTATGCACAACCCTTACTCTGCCACGGTTTAGCTCTGTGAACTTTGTATCGCTGCATGGGCGATAGATTTTACGATAGTTAATTCGCGGAGACCTAAACGTGCGAAAATTAATTTCAATCTGTGCTGCATTGGCATTGGCCGGTTGTTCTGCCGGAGCTTATGAACCCACCAAACAGGTTTTACAGGCTTATGAAAGCCCGAAACCTGACACCACAAAAATTCGGGTACATCGGCAGCCGCAGCTCGCTGGATCTTTCTTTGACGAAAGCTGCCCTCTTATTGTGTATGTGGATAATAAGGAAGTGGCCGGCTTGCAGAAAAATCAGTATGCGGACCTGTATGTGCCAAACGGTACTCATAGTCTGAAGGTGAAGTTTTCCTGCGCTATTACGTCGCTAGATAAAGCCACGACTATACAGTTGGATGGCACACCACAAACCTACGAAACGGCGTTAAATAGCGCGCAACGCTACAGTTTGACAAGAGTGAAATAATTTTATGTCCTTGATTATTTTAGATAAAGAGCAAGAAGAACGCCTGATTCTGGTCGATGAACATGACAATAATGTTGGAGTCGGTACGAAAATGCAGGTCCACCTTCAGGGGGCGCTGCACCGTGCCTTCTCGGTCTTTGTTTTTGATAATCGAGGACGATTAATGTTGCAACAGCGCGCCAGCAGCAAGTATCACTCTGGCGGTTTGTGGACTAATTCCTGCTGCGGACATCCTCGCCCTGGCGAGAGCAATCACGCTGCCTCGACGCGTCGCCTGTTTGAAGAAATGGGTTTTACTTGTGAGCTTAAAGAGGTTGATCAGATCCTTTATCGTGTCGATGTTTCAAATGGTCTGGTCGAAAATGAGTACAACCATACGTTTATCGGCACCTTCAACAGCGTTCCTGCCTTAAATCCAGAAGAGGCTGAAGGATGGGAATGGGTATCTGTTGCTGATGTCTTTAGCGCGATCAGGCAAAATCCCCTCCATTTCACCGCCTGGTTTAAAGTGATTTTGGCGCATTTCGGGCAGGAAACTATTCAGCAGTGGGCCGATCGCTATCGTTTAGCATGACCAGTGACTTTCCGTTTTTAGCAGAGTCCGTTCTGATAATGTCATGCAGTTTACCGTCGCGAAAATGCAGAGCAACGCCGTCATCTGCAGCATAGGCAGGGAAAATACTCTGCTCTTTTTGCAAATTGGTAAATGATTCCTCGCGTCCTTCTTCCGATCCAAAATGCGGGCACATGACGCCGGTGATAAGCCCCAGTCCTGGAATCAGCGAGTAGCCTCCACCTGAATCAGAATGCCCTAAATCAAACCAGCAAATAGCCCCTGAACTGACTCCACATAATACAGCGCCGTGGCGCATGGCCGATTTAAGTTGCTGATCGATTGAAAACTCGCGCCAAACTGCCAGCATGGCGCGCGTATTGCCGCCTGCCACAAAGATGACGTCTGCCTGAGAAATGAGTTCGTCTATCTCTTTGACGGTATGGTAAGGCGTGCGGAACAACGAAAGTATCTGCACTTTATGTCCCGCAGAAACGAATTTCTTTTCAAACTGCTCAATTCTTTCTGGAACATCCCCACTTGCAGTAGAGATGTAAAGTATCTGCGGATCGTCTTTTTGGGTCAGGGATAAAATATAGGTGTCAATAGGGGTGATTTGTTGCGTATCTGCCTGACTTTCACCGCCAATGGCCACAATGTTCGCCTGAATGGCTACAGCATTTTCAGTGTTTGCTACCATTTTGACCTCTTATAAAGTAAATCGCATATCCTTCACTATAATAGAAAATTCGGAAAACTATCGTCGCCAGAGGAGCAAAGGGTATGCGCTATATCCTCTTCGCGTTAATCGTATTGGTTGCCGGGGGTGTTTTTGTACCCTGGTTAGAACAGAATTTACCCCGGCAATATAATCCTTTCACGCCACTCTCGGTCACCGATCCACCTGGTTTAATTACTCAATATAAACTCAGAAGATTAAGCAAAAATCCTGATGCCTGTTTGGCTGTGCTGGAGCGTGCAAAGTCTGAAGGGTTACTGAATTTTCAGCACGTTGCTGATACCACTGGGCAGTGTCCGTTGACAGGTGCAGTGCGCATTCAAAATTTTGGCAGTGTTTCGCTAAGCTCCAGTTTTCTCGCCAGTTGCCCGTTAGCGGTCAGCGCAACCATGTTTGTGACTCAGGCAGCCGAGCCGCTTGCTCACAGCGTGTTGGGACAAAAGCTGGTACGTCTCGATCATCTAGGCAGTTTTGCCTGCCGAAATGTGTACCATCGGGCGGAGGGGAGATTAAGTGAGCACGCCACTGCCGATGCGTTAGATCTCGCGGGATTCAGAATGTCTGCCGGACAGACGATCACCGTGGCAGGGGGTTGGAGAGCGGAGGGGAAATCTTCAGACTATCTGCACCAGGTGTTCAGCGAGGGCTGTCCGTTTTTTGGCAACATCATCGGACCGGATTACAACGCAGCGCATGCCAATCATTTTCATCTTGGCATGCGCTGGTTTGGCTTTTGTCGCTGAGAACATTAGG
>CAWUIY010000031.1:0-23533 GCA_963922555.1 uncultured Serratia sp.
CCGCCTTTGAGCAGGTTACGGTGGAAGTCGGCAGCCAGAGAGCCGATGTAACGTGAGGTGTAAGGGCGGCCAGACTCTTCGTCTTGCTCCTGACAGAATTTGATGTACTTCTTCACGCCGCGTGGGAATTTGATGTAGTTCCCTTCATTGATCGAGTACATGTAGCCTTTTTCAGGGAACATGACTTTCTCGTGAGAAAGGCAGAAAACGCCGAGTGAAGGGTCATAGGTAAAGGCGTGTACGCCAGCACCGGTGGTGTAAACCAGCATGGTTGAAGAACCATACACCACATAGCCCGCTGCGACCTGCTGGCTGCCCGGCTGCAGGAAGTCGGCTTCGGTAACCGGCTGCCCCAGTGGCGAAGTACGACGATAAATCGAGAAAATGGTACCCACTGAAACGTTTACGTCGATATTTGACGAGCCGTCCAGCGGATCCATCAGAATGACGTATTTGGCATTGTTAGCACGTTCGCCTTCGAAGATAACGATTTCGTCTTCTTCTTCAGATGCGATACCGGCGATTTCGCCGCGCGCCTTCATTGCCGCTTTCAGTTTTTCGTTAGCGTACAGGTCGAGTTTCATCTGAACTTCGCCCTGAATATTTTCAACGCCGCTGGTTCCAAGTATATCTACCAGTCCCGCCTTGTTGATATCCCTATGAATAATCTTAGCACCAAGTTTAATTGCCGAGAGCAGCGCAGTTAGCTCGCCGGTGGCATGTGGAAAATCGTGCTGCTTTTCAACAATAAATTCGCCTAACGTTTTCATGATACGATCCCTGAATCTTAGGATGAGTAAAGGTTTTGTAATAGAAATTTTACAGAAGCGATAGCAGTTTAGCCCAAATATATGGACGCTTCATAGGCAAATCATAGCCAAATCCATTTCTTCTGGATGAATCTGAGCGTTAGAATAGTCACTGACATATAGAGCAATAATGGAAAATTTATGCGCATTCATATTCTTGGGATTTGCGGCACGTTTATGGGCGGCCTTGCTATGCTGGCTCGCGCTCAGGGACATCAGGTAACCGGATCGGATGACAACGTCTATCCGCCGATGAGTACGTTGTTGGAAAATCAGGGGATTGAGCTGATTCAGGGTTATTCACCGACTCAATTGGATCCCAAGCCCGATCTGGTGGTTATCGGGAATGCGATGACGCGAGGCAATCCTTGCGTTGAAGCCGTGCTGGAACAGGGAATTCCCTATGTATCTGGCCCACAGTGGCTGCATGACCACGTCTTGCCTGGCCGTTGGGTGATTGCCGTTGCCGGAACCCACGGCAAAACCACCACCTCTGGGATGGTTACCTGGATCCTCGAAGCCTGCGGTTATGAACCAGGCTATGTGATTGGTGGCGTGCCTGGTAATTTCGACGTGTCAGCGCGACTGGGAAACAGTCCGTTTATGGTCCTTGAAGCCGATGAGTATGATTGCGCCTTCTTCGACAAGCGTTCCAAATTTGTGCATTACAGCCCACGCACGCTGGTGCTCAATAACCTTGAGTTCGACCATGCGGATATTTTTGACGATCTGAAAGCGATTCAGAAACAGTTCCACCATTTGGTTCGCCTGGTGCCGGGTCAGGGCAAAATCATTCTGCCTGACCATGACACTCCGCTGAAACAGGTGATGGCGATGGGTTGCTGGAGCGAGCAGGAATATGCCGGTGACGGCTGTACCTGGAATGCCAGAAAAACCACACCAGATGCCAGCAAGTTTCAGGTTTATCTCAACGGCGAAGTGGCCGGTGAGGTATCATGGTCGCTGGTGGGCGAGCACAACATGCATAACGCGTTGATGGCTATTGCAGCCGCTCGCCATGTTGGTGTTACTCCTGCAGATGCCTGTAAGGCGCTGGGCAGCTTTATCAATGCCCGCCGTCGTCTGGAGCTGCGTGGCGAGGCCAATGGCGTCACTGTTTATGACGATTTCGCGCATCATCCAACGGCTATTCTCGCCACACTTGCCGCCCTGCGCAGTAAAGTAGGCGGCACCGCGCGCATCATTGCCGTGCTCGAGCCTCGTTCAAATACCATGAAGATGGGAATGAGCAAAAACGAGCTGGCCCCTTCTCTGGGGCGTGCTGATGAGGTATTCCTGTTACAGCCGCAAAATATTCCATGGCAGGTTTCAGAAGTGGCAGAGCGCTGTATTCAGCCTGCCCACTGGCATGCTGATGTTGATGCGCTGGTGGAAATGATTGTCAAAACCGCGCAGCCGGGCGATCACATTCTGGTGATGAGCAACGGCGGTTTCGGCGGCATCCACGGTAAGCTGCTGACAGCATTGGATAAAAAGTCTCATTTGACCAACAACCAGTAATTTTCCGCGCTACATTTTATCCGCCCTCGAAATTCGCCCAAAAAAAAGCCCTCGCATGCGAGGGCAAAAGGGTGTCGTCGGACAGGACGACGAGGGTCTGGTACATTTTGCAAAATCAATGGTCGTTAGAGACTTCTCAAATTTCTGGATAGAAATCCGCTGTATTATTTATAAATTTCTGCAGTTGCGTGATAGTTGCCGTCATTACGCGCTTCGATTACACGATAAGAAGAAGCACCTTGGCTGTCGGCTTTTTGTGACAACTGCTGGCGAATATCACTTGGCACACCATCAATACCGCTTACGGTAATGGTGCCCAAAGGTTGCAGATTTTCAGCCTGTTGATTAGTGATTAATTGCGCAGCAGAAGAACCGAAAGATACGGCGGTGAGAATGCTCAAAGCGGCAACAGCGGTGATAATTTTCATGATAATTTCCTTAACTTACCTTATGCAGCCGGTCCTTGAAGGTCGGGTGCGCGGTTTCATCATGGATTTATCAGAACTGTAAAATTCGTTATGCATCAACACCGTCGCCTGTCTCTCGCGAACAAATGCATCGGTTTTCGCAGCGATAAATCCGTTTTATCGGCGGCATTTGAATGGATATTCAAATCTCGTCTATCGGGGCCAGTCTCTAACTTCAAATACGCTGATGTGCTGAATAAGTGTGCTTCACATCATGTCAATGAGTATACATCTAATCACTGTAAAAATTAATAGGTTGCTAATAGTTTTATATGTTTAAAACTGGTGAATAAGTGCTTTTTTAATAACCTAAAAGCATTATAAATGGCGATAAAATGTTCATATCTCGTTAAATTTATTTAAAATCAGAAATTTAGAATAAATGTGCATTAAGTGCGGAATTTTATAGAGGATCGTTTGGGCGCTGAGGGGGATCTTACGGGGTATCTTCTGCTAATAGGAAAGGATCTGGCAGAATCCACAGGATCATTGACCCTGATGGGGTAGACCAGCAAGCACAATGCCTGCCGATCTCGACGACGTTTACAGTTCCTGCTCGAACAAGCTCAGGATCGCATCATGAAGCTGCTTAACGGTAAATTTGCGTGCCGGAGTAATAAAGATGGTGTCATCCCCTGCGATAGTCCCGAGGATACCTTCCGACTTACCGAGGGAGTCAAGGAGGCGTGCAATCAGCTGTGCGGCACCTGGACTGGTGCGAATGACAACGACCGCATCATTGTAATCGATATCCAAGACTAAATTTTTAAGCGGGCTGGTGGTAGTTGGAACGCCAATTTCCGCAGGTAAACAGTAAACCATTTCCATTTTAGCATTACGTGTTCTAACTGCGCCAAACTTAGTCAGCATACGTGAGACTTTGGATTGATTGATGTTTTCGAAGCCATCATCTTGCAGTGCGACAACGATTTCACCCTGAGAGCTGAACTTCTCTTCTTTCAAGAGCGCCTTGAAAGCTTTGATTAAATCTTCCTGTTTTGCAGGATTACGCATTTTGCACCCATAGATTCACGATAGTAGTGGCGTTGATTATGCAGATATTTGCATTTTTATGCAATAACACATAACGTGTTTGATCAACAAAGAGAGGGATTTTAGCGAGGAAGGGTAAATTTGGTTGTTCCAATGCTCATGAATATGCCGAAAATCTGCATGAACAATATTCTCAAAATTAAAATAAAATGTATAGCCTGGATATTTTATTTGATAATTTCACCGGGCAGGTAATG
This sequence comes from uncultured Serratia sp., assembly GCA_963922555.1. Taxonomy (GTDB): domain Bacteria; phylum Pseudomonadota; class Gammaproteobacteria; order Enterobacterales; family Enterobacteriaceae; genus Rouxiella. Next base: position 4,048 of record CAWUIY010000031.1, read on the forward strand.
AATGAATTTATTTTTTAATATTGTTATTTTTTAAATAATTTAATACTTAAGATTTTATCTTAATGAAAATAAGAAATAAATTCTCACTCCATTTTTAAAGATGCTTTTAATTTCTGCGCTAGCTCGCAATCTATTAATAGGCTGTTTGTTTTTAATACACCCGTTAACTAAGGTTATTAAGTGAATGAATGCGCGGTATTTTTAAACGTCATTTAAAAAGGAGTATAGGATGAAAGTTGCAGTCCTTGGTGCCGCAGGCGGAATCGGCCAGGCCCTCGCTCTACTACTCAAGACTCAATTGCCGTCTGGCTCTGAACTCTCCCTGTATGATATCGCACCTGTCACTCCAGGTGTGGCGGTGGATCTCAGCCATATCCCAACAGCCGTTAATATAAAAGGATTCAGTGGTGAAGATGCGAGACCCGCTTTACAAGGGGCCGATATTGTCTTGATTTCCGCGGGCGTGGCGCGAAAACCGGGAATGGATCGCTCAGATCTATTTAATGTAAATGCCGGCATTGTGCGTAATTTGGTTCAGCAAATTGCGACTACCTGTCCCGAGGCCTGCATTGCGATTATTACCAACCCGGTTAATACCACGGTGCCGATTGCGGCCGAGGTACTAAAAAAGGCTGGGGTTTACGATAAAAATAAACTTTTTGGCGTGACCACGCTTGATACGCTGCGGGCAAATACCTTTGTGGCGGAATTAAAAGGTAAATCGCCACAGGAGGTTGAGGTATCGGTGATTGGCGGACATTCCGGCGTTACGATATTGCCTTTACTCTCACAGGTATCGGGGCTGAGCTTCTCGGACGGCGAGATCCAACAGCTTACTACCCATATTCAAAATGCGGGCACCGAGGTGGTTGAGGCCAAGGCCGGTGGTGGTTCGGCAACCCTATCAATGGGGCAGGCCGCGGCACGGTTAGGGCTGTCTTTAGTTCGCGCCATGCAGGGCGAGAGCGGTATTGTCGAATGTGCCTATGTTGAGGGCAACGGAGAACATGCGCGCTTTTTCGCCCAACCAGTCCTGTTAGGCAAGAACGGCATTGCTGAGCTGAAAGACATCGGCCAGTTAAGCGAGTTTGAGCAACATTCCCTGAACGCAATGTTGGACGTGCTGCATAAAGATATCGAGCTAGGTGAGCAATTTATCAATAATTAATTGTCATGCAGTTTCCATCTTATTTATCAAACATCCCGCCGGTGTTCCCGGCGGTATTTGCTGCCTGGTAAACTAAAATTCCGCGTAAAATTACTTCAACGGCTAATTTTTGGAAAAGTCTAAAATAATATTTTTAATCGATTTTTAACAACTCAAATCCCCTTCACATCAGCAGCATCAATAAAATGACTCTTTGCCTGGTTTTGAACTGCGGATTTTCTCATATTGGCCGCTAATTTTCCGGTAGCCAGATTGTTTGGCAGTTTGCCTCGCATTTTTCTTTCGAGCAGTTCATTTGTTTCTGGATCGAAATAGCGGCTTGGCCAAATTTCCGAGGGGTGCAGCTGTAAAGCATTGGCAATTATCCATTCTCCTTTTGGCCATGGACGCGATAATGCATTAGCCAGCGTTGACGAGCTTAATCCAGCTGAACGAGATAATGCCGCCAGGGTGGTACGCTGTTTGTGCAACGATGCGATGATATCAGCATGATGCCAATCTTCTTTCCGTAAAATCATTGAGACTCCCTAATATAATAAGCTGGCAGGTGTAGTTATAAGTATGAAGGTTTGGCTCTTAATTCAATTCGGTAGCTATAAGAGCAAATTTCTGAACTTTGTTCAAACACGTTTCTCAAAAGATATTATTATTTTTAATCAATAGACTTCTATTTTATATGAACAACTAATTCGAACTCTAAGTCTGCCTAATAGATTGTTATAAAGGAGGTTTATCTTTTTTTTGTTAAATGTTTACAAACATACACCCCACCTGCGGTACCCTTTTTAAGAAAAGTTAATTCCCGTTAAATGACTGCAATGAATGCATTTTTTCTAAAAAATGTTGAGGAATAAATTGCGTGGTTTACTTTATTCAGATGAATTTACAGGCTTTTATATTCCCCTATAACTTCTAACTTTAACTTAACTTACTTAAGAACGTTAGTTTACAGTTTTAGTTTTATTTTTCTCCATAAAAAAGTTTCATCAATCATGAGCATTGCTAAATTATTGATGCACAATCGCATTATCTAGTGGTATAACTTATGCGTTCAATGTAAATGATTCGATAATTAAACCATTTAAATAAGCTTTTTTTATGTCGTAACAGTCACTGATTTATATCAATTATATTTATGTATGAATAAGAGAGAATTCTTATGAATCCTGAATGGTTTTCTGCTAAAGAGCTGATCGGTTTTACGGGGCTTCCTTCATCACCACAGGGTATACACAGCATGGCCCGACGTCAGAAATGGATCAGGCGGCGCAGGTTTGGCGTTCAGGGTCGAGGAGTTGAATACCATGTCGATAGCTTGCCTATCAAAGCAGTATCAAATTTAGTGCTAAATGAGCAGTCAGCCGAATATCTTTTTTCAAACCATCAAGACCCATTAGTTATTTGGATTGAAAGTTATAAACAACTTCATGAAGAGGAAAAGCAGATGATGATTAGCTTTATTATCCGTGAGGGTATGGCCAAAATGATTCAGAGGCTGAATAGCGTTGAGGAACCTCTTTATTAATAATTGTTTTTATCATCTTGATTTATTAATTCATTAAGTAATATTCAACCTAATAGTTAGCCAAGGGGTTTGCTGACCGACAACAGGCATGGTTTTTTTATTCTGCTTCTGGTTGAATTAAAAATAATAAAAGGATTGTAATGAAAAAGGAATGGTTTGCAGCAAAAGATCTCGTAGGAATAAACGGACTGCCAACGACAACGCAGGGAATTCATGGCATGGCCAGGCGTCAAGGATGGGAAACGCGACGCAGACTTGGAGTGCAGGGGAGGGCGGTAGAATACCACATCAACAGTTTGCCAAAATTGATGAAGCCGGCATTAATCATTCAGGAAAAATCGGCTGAATATCTTTGCTCATCCTACCATGACCCATTACTAATATGGATCGAAAGTTATAAACAGTTGAATGATGTAGAGCGCGAAGCCGTGGTTTCTTTTATTGTACGTGAGGGAATGATGGCGATGATAAAACGTCTGGAGCCCATCAAATAAAAGGTGAAATAAGCAAGGCTGCCGAAAAAAGGAGCCTTGCTGAGGACCGGCTTTTAGAAATCGCGCTTCACAGCGATGTGAGCGAGACCTTCAAGAGCTTGCCGGTAAGGGGATTCTGGCAACGCGGCTAATGCAGCGATAGCTTTGTCGGCTTCTTCTTCCGCACGCTGACGGGTGTAATCCAGTGAACCCCATTGGTGCATGGCTTTCAATACCGGCTCGAGCAAGTGTCTGCCGTTACCTTCTTCGATTGCCTTGCGGATCATGGCAGTCTGCTCTTTGTCTCCATGCTTCATCGCGTGAAGCAGAGGCAGCGTCGGTTTGCCTTCGTTTAGATCGTCACCGGTATTTTTGCCTAACGTCTCGCCGTCGGCGTCGTAATCGAGCAAATCGTCAATCAGCTGGAATGCGGTGCCGAGATAGCGTCCGTAGTCTTGCAGAGCGCGAATCTGCGCGTCGGTGCCCCCGGCCAGCATGGCTGAAGCCTGAGCCGCCGCTTCAAACAGGCGTGCCGTTTTGCTGTAAATGACCTGCATATAACTTTCTTCGGTGATGTCCGGGTCGTTGCAGTTCATCAGCTGCAAGACTTCGCCCTCGGCAATCACGTTGACGGCTTTTGACATCAGTGCCAATACCGGCAGTGATTCGAGGTCGGTCATCATCTGGAATGCGCGGGTGTAGATGAAGTCGCCAACCAGTACGCTGGCTGCATTGCCAAAAGCGGCATTGGCGGTGGCTTTGCCGCGGCGCATATTGGATTCGTCAACGACATCGTCATGCAGCAACGTAGCCGTATGGATAAACTCTATCAGCGCAGCGACGGTCACGTGCTTGTTGCCGGTGTACTCAAGAGCACGGGCAGCAAGAACGGCAATCATCGGGCGAATTCGTTTACCACCACCGCTAATGATGTAATATCCTAGTTGATTGATGAGTGAAACATCAGAGTTCAACTGTTCGAGAATTGCCGCATTAACTGCAGCCATATCCTGTTCGGTGAGGTCGGTAATCTGTTCTAGGTTCATTGTGATTTTTCGGCTTTATTTCTCTTCACCGCAATGAGAACGGGCTCACATTGGCACATGATGCAATCTGTAGCTGTGATTGTACTTGAAAAATGAGTGAGATAAACGCGTTGTAATGAACTGCGCTTTTTTTCTTCTTTTCTAGTGAATGTGCTCTTGTCATATGCTGATTTTTTGCGTAGAATTCGCGCCCTATTGTGAATATTTATAGCGCCCTCTGGACTATACAAAGTTGAGTGCGCGGAAAGCGGAGTTTTATATGTACGCGGTTTTCCAAAGTGGTGGTAAACAACACCGAGTAAGCGAAGGTCAAACTGTTCGCTTGGAAAAGCTGGACATCGCAACTGGTGAAACAATTGAGTTTGACCAAGTTCTGATGATCGCTAACGGTGAAGAAATCAACATCGGCTTGCCTTTAATTGCTGGCGGTGTGATCAAAGCAGAAGTTGTAGCTCACGGTCGTGGCGAGAAAATTAAGATCGTTAAGTTTCGTCGTCGTAAGCACTACCGTAAGCAGCAGGGCCACCGTCAGTGGTTCACTGATGTTAAAATCACCGGCATTAGCGCTTAAGATTAGGAGAGCGGAACAATGGCACACAAGAAGGCTGGCGGCTCCACCCGCAACGGTCGCGATTCAGAAGCTAAACGTCTGGGCGTAAAACGCTTTGGCGGCGAAGCAGTACTGGCAGGCAGCATCATCGTTCGTCAGCGCGGCACCAAATTCCACGCTGGTATCAACGTGGGTTGCGGTCGTGACCACACTCTGTTTGCTTTGACTGACGGTAAAGTCAAGTTCGAAGTTAAAGGCAAAGACAACCGTAAATTCATCAGCATCGAAGCTGAATAATTTACTGTCTGAGTCTTGATAGACTGATGTAAGCCCTGCAATTAGTTGCGGGGCTTTTTACATTCTGTTGGCCAACACCGGCAAGAAAATGGATGTCAGGACAACTGACTTCAACGCAGATTCTCATTTTGCTGTACACTTTATGTGCTATCGCACTGCTTCCTTTGGCGAAGCCTGAGACATTTTTTTATGCTGGCAAGTAGCCTGTCTTCTGTCCCTGCGGTGCTTAACCTGCCCGGTTAATTGACTGCCTTTACGGTGGTTGCAGTGGCAATGTATTCTGCAACGATCCTGTGAGTGGCAACCAGGAACAGAACAAGACCTGATGGCTGAGTTGAGCATCCGGGTGAATGATTTACGGAGACAGTTCAAATGAAGTTTGTAGATGAAGCGACGATCCTGGTCGTAGCAGGCGATGGCGGCAATGGTTGCGTCAGTTTCCGCCGCGAAAAATATATCCCTCACGGTGGTCCTGACGGCGGTGACGGCGGAGATGGCGGCGACGTTTATCTGCTCGCTGACGAAAACCTGAATACCCTGATTGACTACCGCTTTGTAAAATCTTTCCGTGCCGAGCGCGGCGAGAATGGCCAGAGCCGTGACTGTACCGGTAAACGCGGTAAAGATATCACCATCAAAGTGCCGGTGGGAACGCGTATTCTGGATCAGGGTACCGGCGAAGTGCTGGGCGACATGACTCGTCACGGCCAGCAGCAGATGGTTGCTAAAGGCGGTTGGCACGGTCTGGGTAACACTCGTTTCAAATCATCGGTAAACCGTTCCCCGCGCCAGAAAACCATGGGCACCAAAGGTGAACTGCGCGATCTGTCTCTGGAACTGATGCTGCTTGCTGACGTGGGTATGCTAGGTCTGCCGAATGCCGGCAAATCTACCTTTATCCGCGCGGTGTCTGCCGCCAAGCCAAAAGTTGCCGATTATCCATTTACCACACTGGTTCCAAGCCTGGGCGTCGTGCGTATGGATAGCGAGCAGAGCTTTGTGGTTGCTGACATCCCTGGACTTATCGAAGGCGCCCATGACGGTGCTGGTCTGGGTATTCGCTTCCTCAAACACCTCGAGCGTTGCCGGGTTCTGCTACATCTTGTTGATATCGCACCAATTGATGAATCTGATCCGGTTGAAAATGCCAAGATCATCATCAACGAGCTGCACCAGTACAATGAGAAGCTGGCTAATAAACCACGTTGGTTAGTATTCAACAAGATCGACGTGATTGGTCAGGAAGAAGCTGAACGTCGTGCGAAAGAAATTGCCGAAGGAATGGGTTGGGAAGGTGAATACTTCCTGATTTCTGCAGCGAACCGCGAAGGCGTAACCGCACTGTGCTGGGAAGTGATGAAGTTCATCAACGAAAATCCTAAACACATGTCCGTTGAAGAAGCCGTACCAGAGAAAGTCGAATTCATGTGGGACGATTACCACCGTGAACAGCTGGCTGAAGTCGAAGAAGATGAAGACGACGACTGGGACGATTGGGATGATGAAGACGACGAAGGCGTTGAAATCATTTACGAGCGATAATCACGCTTGTATTGCCTGAAGAAGAAGGTCGCTCAGTGAGCGACCTTTTTTTATGACCGCTATTCGGGACGCGGCGGGCTGAGATTATTTTGCGTAAATACCTGCTGAGGTAACCAACATTGCGCGCTGAGCCCGCAGCCGTCTGAGCGATTGGTTAATCGCAGATGTCCGCCATGCAGATTTATGATCCGCAACACAATGTTCAAGCCTAACCCACTGCCGCCGAATCGCTGATCGGCTCTTCTGAACGCCTGAGTCAACTCTCCTGCCTTTTTCTCGTCAATGCCTGGCCCTGAGTCATCTACCTGAATCAATACGCCCTGATCGCGCTCAGAGAGAGCTACAGTGACTTCGCTGCCGTGAGGACTGTAGCGATGCGCATTCTCTACCAGATTTCGCAGCATCAGCCGTAATAGAACCGGATCACCTTCTATCTCCGAATACGCTGAGGGCTTCAGTACCAGGCGCTGTTGATGCGTTGCCAGCAGCTCGCTCAGCTCAACGCGCAGCGGTATAAGGACGTGCTCGACCAGATCGATCTTCTGATACTGGCCCTCGGCAAAGTTCTGCCCGACGCGTGAAAGCATTAACAGCTGCTCGACCGTGTGCATTAGCTGATCGATACGGCCTATCAGCATAGTGCTGCCTTCCACACCTTTCTTTTCCATCAATTCAAGATGCAGGCGCAGGCCGGCCAAAGGCGTACGCAGTTCGTGAGCCGCGTCGGCGGTAAACAGCCTTTCCTGTGCGATAGTTTGAGAAAGTCTCGCTAGCAGCTGGTTTAATGCGTTGGTGACAGAGACCACTTCCTCAATTTCGCTGTTCTGCGGAAAGGGGGAGAGGTTATCTGCGGATCGCGTTTCAAGGCGATTTTGCAGCTGTTTTAATGGCCTGACTATCCAGCTGATCGCCCAGAAGCAAAGCAGCAGTGTCACCGCGAGCATAGTCAGAGACGGGGCAATCAGCGACGCGATCGCCTCGGCGATCTCCTTTTCAACGTGAGCATTGCGCACTTTGGCTGAAAGAGTGTCATTGACCAGCAAATTGATCTGTTCCTGACTTTCGTGCCAAAGCCAAAATATGCTGGTTAACTGAGTCACGAATAGAATCAGTCCCAGCATCATCAGCAGGCGACGACGCATGCTGGTCATTTTGGCAAGTCCAGACGATAGCCAATGCCGCGCACGGTATGAATCAAATCTTTGCCGAGTTTGCGACGCAGATTGTGAACATGCACTTCCAGCGTGTTGGATCCCAGATCGTCCTGCCAGGAATAAAGATCTTGCTGCAAAAGTTCACGGTTCACCGTTTGACCGGCGCGCATGATAAGCCGTGACAGGATGGCGAATTCTTTGGGCGTAATTTCAATGAGCTGCTCCTGCTGATAAACCTGCTGTGAGGAAAGATTCAGCGTCAGGTTTCCTACAGTCAACAGGTTATCGCTGTGGCCCTGATAGCGCCGGATCAAAGCCCGCACCCGTGCCATGAGTTCGACCAGGGCGAAAGGTTTGACGAGGTAGTCATCCGCGCCCGCATCGAGGCCGTCAACGCGATCTTCAAGCGCATCGCGAGCGGTCAGGATCAGCACCGGCAGCGATATATTCTGACGACGCCACTGCCGAAGCAGAGTGGCACCGTCAATATCAGGTAAGCCTAAATCAAGGATAATCAGGCTGTATTGACTGCTCTGCAACAGCGCGTTGGCCTCGGCCGCCGTCGTCGCGCTGTCGCTGGCATAGTTTTCGCCGTTGAGCGCCAGCGTCAGTCCCTGGCGTAATAGTTCATCATCTTCGACGATAAGTAGTTTCATAGCAGCCTTTTCAGCACCGTTTTGTATCACAGTGTGTTAATAACAGTTTGCAGGCGATGACCTGCAAACGCCAAACCCTATCCTGTGACAACCAGTACGGTTAGTTGTTCTGATAGATATCGCGATATAAGCGACTTTCAAAACGAACTAAAGGTGCACGACGGGTGCGCTGGTCTTCCGGCGGAACGGCATAACCCGAAAGATACTGCACAAACGCCAGGCGTTGTCCGCTGGCGGTGGTTATAAAACCTGCCAGATTATAGACGCCCGCCAGAGAGCCGGTTTTCGCCGACACTTTGCCGTCAACACCTGCTTCGTGTAAGCCACCGCGATATTGCAGGGTGCCATCATGACCGGCCAAAGGCAGCATCGAGATGAAATCCAGTTCTTTATCATGCTGGGCAATATATTGCAGCGCCTGCATCATGGTCTTGGGTGAAACCAGATCGTGTCGTGACAGGCCGGATCCATCTACCTGAATGTTGTTGCCCAAGTCGATCCCGGCTTTTTGGCGCAGGATCTGCCGCACGGCATCCGAACCCGCACGCCAGGTGCCAGGAACGCCGAACAGCTGATGGCCAATGGTGCGGAAAACGGTATCGGCAATCATGTTGTCGGACTTTTTCAGCATCGTATGCAGCAAATCGTGCAGCGGAGCAGACTGGGTCTGCGCCAGCACGGTGCCAGCAGGCGTTACGCGTGTCTGACGTTTTAAACGGCCGTCGATCTGAATATCGGCCTGCGTCAGCTCGTCTTTCAGGATTTCACCCGCATAGGCGGCACCGTCCTGAATGGCGAAGGCCAAGGGCAGAGGCTCGCTGCGCTGCGTCAGGCAGCCGGTCAGCGTAAAGCGGTTAAACTCGCCCGGCACCACGTCCAGCTCACAATATTGCGCGTCTGGAGAACCTTTGGCCAGCGTGCGGACTTCGCTGAACATCTCTACCGGATAATAAGACGCGACGCGAATAAATGCGTTTTCGTCGGGCTTCGCTGCGCTATATAGCGAGACAGAGAAACAGTTGCGGTCGACTATTGCCGCGGCTGGAGGAGCATCGAAACACTGCGTGATGTCATTCCATGGCCAGCCTGGGGCCTTGTCATGGCTGGCAAAAACCGAGGTGTCGATGACGACGTCGCCGCTAATCTCTTTCACGCCCTGTTTTTTAAGTTCAGCCACCATATTCCGAATATTCTGACGCTTAAAAGTCGGATCGCCATCAAATCGCGCAACCAGATTGCCATGAAGAACGCCGCCGCTGATGCTACCGTTAGTTTCAAAAGTTGTATTGAAACGAAAGTCAGGGCCAAGCTGGAGCAGGGCTGCCAGCGCGGTGAATATCTTCATGGTACTGGCAGGCAGGCCCATCTGGTCGCCGTGATAGTCGACAACGGGCGTGGTTGAACCAATCTTTTGTACCAGAACGGAGAGATTGGTGCCTTCCGGAAGGTACTGCGTATAGCTTTCTACCTGTACTGCGTTCGCATTAAGGGCAAACGCGCAGGCTAATCCACTGACAATTCGTAAAAAACGCATTATTTTGAGTATAGGCTCTGGATAACTGCTGGATGACGTGGTGCCATACTACGATGCAACGAACGGGGGTGCAACGTGGGCGAAAGTAAACGATGATCCCAAAGGAACTCTACGGTAAAATACCACTCAAAATGAAAAACCAATCCTGGCCTGGTGTTTACTCCGGGTGAGGTTTTTTTTGTTTATCGCCAGAGCGAGTCGGCCTTAAGGGCTTGATTTCTACCTGATTATTTCAGGACGGTGTTTTACCGAAAGGACAAAGTTAGAGGCAATAAAATATGAACCAGATTCCGATGACATTGCGTGGCGCTGAAAAATTACGTGAAGAATTAGATTACCTCAAAGGCGTACGTCGCCCGAAAATCATTGCAGACATCGCAACAGCACGCGAGCATGGCGATTTGAAAGAAAACGCCGAATATCACGCAGCGCGTGAGCAGCAGGGGTTCTGTGAAGGGCGTATTCAGGAAATCGAAGCTAAGCTGTCTAATGCGCAGGTTATTGATATCAAAAAAATGCCTGTGACCGGACGCGTTATCTTTGGGGCAACGGTCAACGTAATGAACCTGGATACCGACGAAGAGCAGACTTACCGCATTGTTGGCGATGACGAAGCAGACTTTAAGCAAAATCTGATTTCTGTGAATTCGCCGATTGCGCGTGGTTTGATCGGTAAGGAACAAGACGACGTGGTGGTGATTAAAACCCCCGGCGGCGAAGTTGAGTACGAAATTCTGAAAGTCGAATATATTTAATATATTGGTTCGGTGGTGGTTTTTTGTGATGACTGCCGCTCTTTTTAGCGACGATTTTGGCGCTAAAATGAAAAAGGCCCGCAAGGGCCTTTTGTAAAACCACGTATAGATAGCAACTTTTCGTTAAATCCAAAGCGCTTTTCGTTAAACTCTTAAAACTTAACGCGGTAAGATAATTTTGCGGTCTTCAGTAGAAGGGCGATACAGTACCAGCATATTGCCGATGACTTGCACGTTGATTGCTTTGGTTTCCCGCACAATTGCGTCTGCGATCAATGTTTTGGTTTCGCGCTCTTCAGCTGCAATTTTCACCTTGATGAGCTCATGATGTTGCAGCGCCTGTTCGATTTCGGCAAGCACGCCTTCAGTCAGGCCGTTATTACCCAGCATGACTACCGGTTTTAACGGATGTGCCAAGCCTTTCAGGTACTGTTTTTGTTTATTGTTAAGATTCATCGTCTTTTTTTACTTAAGTTGGGATTGAAAACGGGGCATTCTACCGCCATCTCATCTATATCACCAACTCGGTATGCATTCGAGTTACGTGTCAAGACGACTTAGCCATAGATGAAACGACGCTAAGAGCTTGTTGTTAAGGCTCTACTCAGGGTAGTTTGAAAACTATATGGTTACTAAATAATGTCTAATAAAAAGCGTTCTGCAAGTTCCAGTCGCTGGTTGCAGGAACACTTTAGCGATAAATATGTGCTTGAAGCACAGAAAAAAGGGCTGCGATCCCGCGCCTGGTTTAAACTTGATGAAATACAGCAAGGCGACAAGCTGTTTAAACCGGGTATGACCGTTGTTGACTTAGGTGCAGCGCCGGGGGGATGGTCTCAGTACGCAGCAACGCAAATTGGCAACAAAGGGCGTATCATCGCTTTGGATCTTCTGCCTATGGATCCTATAGTAGGTGTTGATTTCCTTCAGGGCGATTTTCGTGATGAATTAGTACTCAAAGCCCTGCTCGATAGAGTAGGAGAAGGCAAAGTTCAGGTGGTCATGTCCGATATGGCCCCGAATATGAGTGGTACTCCGGCAGTCGATATACCAAAATCGATGTATCTGGTTGAGTTAGCGCTGGATATGTGTCGTGATGTACTGGCACCAGGCGGAAGTTTCCTGGTGAAGGTGTTCCAGGGAGATGGTTTTGATGAATACCTACGGGAAATTCGCTCCCTGTTTACGAAGGTTAAGATTCGTAAGCCAGACGCTTCCCGAGCTCGTTCCCGAGAAGTGTACATCGTAGCGACAGGGCGAAAGTCGTAGTACCCTAACGCTGTTTGTTAACACAGTTGTAATATGAGGTTAATCCCTTGAGTGACATGGCGAAGAACCTGATTCTCTGGTTAGTCATCGCGGTTGTATTGATGTCTGTATTTCAGAGCTTTGGGCCCAGCGAGTCTAATGGCCGTAGGGTAGATTATTCTACCTTCATGTCCGAATTGACCCAAGATCAGATTCGTGAAGCACACATTAATGGACGTGAGATCGACGTTACCAAGAAAGACAGTAACAAATACACGACCTATATCCCTGTCAACGATCCTAAATTGCTGGATACCCTGTTGACGAAGAATGTGAAAGTTGTTGGTGAGCCGCCTGAAGAGCCGAGCCTGCTAGCATCTATCTTTATTTCCTGGTTCCCGATGCTGTTGCTGATTGGGGTCTGGATCTTCTTTATGCGGCAGATGCAGGGCGGCGGTGGCAAAGGTGCGATGTCCTTTGGCAAGAGCAAGGCCCGCATGCTGACGGAAGATCAAATCAAGACCACTTTTGCCGACGTTGCAGGTTGTGACGAAGCCAAGGAAGAGGTGAGCGAGCTGGTTGATTACCTGCGCGAGCCAAGCCGTTTCCAGAAACTGGGCGGTAAAATTCCTAAAGGTGTGCTGATGGTTGGCCCGCCGGGTACCGGTAAAACCTTGCTGGCGAAAGCGATTGCCGGTGAAGCTAAGGTGCCATTCTTTACCATTTCAGGTTCCGACTTTGTTGAAATGTTCGTAGGTGTTGGTGCATCTCGTGTGCGTGACATGTTCGAGCAGGCCAAGAAAGCGGCTCCGTGCATCATCTTTATCGATGAAATCGATGCGGTGGGTCGCCAACGTGGCGCAGGTTTAGGCGGTGGTCACGATGAACGTGAGCAGACCCTGAACCAGATGCTGGTCGAGATGGATGGCTTCGAAGGTAACGAAGGTATTATCGTTATCGCTGCAACTAACCGTCCAGACGTGCTTGACCCGGCGTTGCTGCGCCCAGGCCGTTTCGACCGTCAGGTTGTGGTTGGCTTGCCAGACGTTCGCGGTCGTGAGCAGATTCTAAAAGTTCACATGCGTCGCGTTCCACTGTCTCCAGATATCGATGCAGCGGTAATTGCTCGCGGTACTCCAGGCTTCTCTGGTGCTGACCTGGCTAACCTGGTCAACGAAGCGGCGCTGTTCTCGGCACGTGGCAACAAGCGCGTAGTGTCGATGGTTGAATTTGAAAAAGCCAAAGACAAAATCATGATGGGTGCGGAACGTCGCTCCATGGTGATGACCGAAGCACAAAAAGAATCTACTGCGTATCACGAAGCGGGTCACGCCATCATTGGCTGGTTGCTGAAAGACAAGGGTCACGACCCGGTCCACAAAGTTACCATTATCCCTCGTGGTCGTGCTCTGGGTGTGACGTTCTTCCTGCCGGAAGGCGATGCCATCAGCGCAAGCCGTGAAAAACTCGAAAGTCAGATCTCCACGCTTTATGGCGGTCGTCTGGCAGAAGAGATTATCTATGGTGCAGGCAAAGTTTCGACCGGTGCATCCAACGACATCAAAGTGGCTACCTCGATTGCCCGTAACATGGTCACTCAGTGGGGCTTCTCCGAGAAACTGGGTCCGCTTCTGTACGCAGAAGAAGAGGGCGAAGTATTCCTGGGTCGTTCAGTGGCGAAAGCCAAGCACATGTCTGATGAAACCGCGCGTATTATCGACCAGGAAGTTAAGTCGTTAATCGAGACCAACTACAAGCGTGCTCGTGAAATTCTGGATGCCAACATGGATATCCTGCATAACATGACCAAAGCGCTGATGACGTACGAAACCATCGATGCACCACAGATCGAAGATCTGATGACGCGTAAAGATGTGGTTCGTCCGCCAGCAGGTTGGGATGCTGCAACCAGCACCGGTTCAGATGACAACAGCAACGGTACGCCAAAAGCGCCAACGCCTGTTGATGAGCCACGTACGCCTAACCCAGGCAATACGATGTGCGAGCAGTTCAGCGGCAAGTAATAGCCTGATGTATGGCTTTGCTTCAACAGTCTGTACTGACTAAAATAAAACCCCGGCCTCGACCGGGGTTTTTTTATGCTGTTCCAATTACAATACAGCCAACACCAAAGCATTACGCAACAGAATACATTGACGGGAATATCACCATGCAGCTCACCGCGAACGGCAGCACTCTGAATCTTAGCTTTCCTCAGGTCATGGGGATCCTCAACGTAACGCCTGATTCTTTCTCTGACGGCGGACGCCATAACAGTCTGGATTTGGCTATCAGGCATGCGCAGGAAATGGTGAACGCTGGCGCCACTATCCTCGATATCGGTGGCGAGTCTACCCGCCCTGGCGCAGCTGAGGTCAGTGACGATGAAGAGCTTTCGCGCGTGGTTCCCGTCGTCGAGGCGCTGGCTAAACGCTTTGACGTGTGGCTGTCGGTGGATACGTCCAAGGCCTCGGTAATTCGTGAGTCTGCCCAGGCGGGCGCGCATTTGATCAACGATATCCGCTCCTTACAAGAGCCAGGGGCGATGCAGGCCGCTGCTGCGAGTGGCCTTCCAGTTTGTCTGATGCATATGCAGGGCGATCCAAAAACGATGCAGCAATCGCCGCAATATGGCGATTTAGTCGCTGAAGTCGACGAGTATTTTGTGCAACATATTGCCCAATGCATTGATGCCGGAATTCCGAAAGAGAAATTGTTGCTCGACCCGGGCTTCGGTTTCGGTAAGAATTTAAATCATAACTATGAGTTACTAGCCAGACTGGCTGAGTTTCATCATTTTGGTTTACCGCTACTCGTCGGCATGTCGAGAAAATCGATGATTGGCCAACTGTTGCATGTTTCTCCTGAACAACGCGTCGCAGGCAGTGTAGCCTGTGCAGTTATCGCCGCCATGCAGGGCGCACACATTGTGCGAGTGCATGATGTCAAGGAAACGGTGCAAGCCATGCGTATCGTCGAAGCAACACTTTCAGCTAAGAAGGGATGAACAAAAATTATGAGCAACCGTAAATACTTTGGTACAGACGGCATTCGTGGCAAGGTTGGCGATACCCCGATTACGCCTGATTTTGTACTGAAGCTCGGTTGGGCGGCAGGTAAGGTACTGTCTCGCCACAGCTCTGGGAAAGTGATTATCGGCAAGGATACGCGTATTTCCGGCTATATGCTGGAGTCGGCGCTGGAGGCGGGGCTGGCAGCGGCTGGCCTTTCAGCTTCTTTCACCGGTCCTATGCCGACCCCGGCGATTGCCTACCTGACTCGCACCTTCCGTGCCGAGGCTGGCATCGTTATTTCAGCCTCGCATAACCCGTTTTACGATAACGGCATTAAATTCTTCTCCACCGACGGCACCAAGTTGCCGGATCATGTTGAAGAAGCTATCGAAGCCGAAATGGAAAAACCGCTGACCTGTGTCGATTCAGCCGAACTGGGTAAAGCCAGCCGTATTGTTGACGCCGCCGGTCGCTATATCGAATTCTGCAAAGGTACCTTCCCGGCTGAACTTAGCTTGAGCAACCTGAAAATTGTCGTCGACTGTGCCAATGGCGCGACCTATCACATTGCGCCAAGCGTAATGCGTGAACTCGGTGCCAAAGTCATTGCCATTGGCTGTGAGCCGGACGGCATGAACATCAACGAAGGCTGCGGCGCAACCGACGTAACCCTGCTACAGCAGCGCGTGCTTGAAGAAAAGGCGGACATTGGTCTGGCTTTTGACGGTGACGGTGACCGCATCATTATGGTCGACAGTCAGGGCAACAAGGTTGATGGCGATCAGATCCTCTACATCATCGCCCGCGAGGCCCTGCGTCAGGGGCAGTTGCGCGGTGGTGTCGTCGGGACGCTAATGAGCAATATGGGGCTGGAACTGGCCCTTAAGCAGCTGGGTATTCCTTTTGTGCGGGCAAAAGTGGGCGACCGCTACGTGCTTGAGAAACTGAAAGAGAAGGGCTGGCGTATTGGTGCTGAAAATTCGGGGCACGTCATTCTGCTCGACAAAACTACTACCGGCGACGGTATTGTGGCCGCTTTGCAAGTACTCACTGCTATGGTGCGCAACCACATGAGCCTGCATGATCTTTGTAGCGGAATGAAGCTGTTGCCGCAAATTTTGGTCAACGTGCGTTTCTCCGCAGAGAGCGATCCTCTGCAAGATGGTGAAGTAAAACGTATCACTGCCGAGGTTGAAGATCAGCTGGCCGGTAAAGGCCGGGTTCTGTTACGTAAATCAGGCACCGAGCCGCTGATTCGCGTCATGGTAGAAGGTGAAGATGCCTCTCTGGTTGAAAGCCTGGCTAACCGTATTGCTGAAGCAGTTAAAGCGGTTTAAAGCAGTGTTGTTGAAAAAAGGCGGCATTGGCTTAAGTGCCGCCAAAATATTTTCTTTATCTTAATGGGGATCGTGTTGCTCAAGTTCTCGCCGGAAAAGGCGCTAAATGGCTGCTTTTGTCGCTTTTTTCCGCAATCGAACGCGAAGGTGAAAATTGCCCTTGCACGAGCATAACGGTTTGGTTAGTATTCACACCCGCTTCAGTAGGTCCTTGAAGACCTGCAGCTAATCATAGTAAGAAGCTGGTGAGAAGCAATTAGCACGCGGTGAACCCGCAAGGATACAGGTACTACTATGTACGATGCTCTTCTGGTGATTTTCCTTATCGTGGCAATCGGCCTTGTAGGTCTGGTTATGCTGCAACAAGGTAAAGGTGCAGATATGGGAGCCTCTTTCGGAGCAGGTGCATCAGGCACATTGTTCGGTTCGAGCGGTTCCGGTAACTTTATGACCCGCATGACGGCTATTCTGGCGGCGCTGTTCTTCGTCATTAGTTTGATTCTGGGGAACATGAGCACCAATAAAAGCCAAAAAGGCAGCGAGTGGGACAACCTGGGTCAGCCAGTTAAAACTGAGCAGACTACTGCACCGGCCGCTCCAACAGGCCCAAGCAGCGATATTCCTAAGTAAGTTGCTGACCAGTATTTGAAGTAGATTAGAAGTTAGAAGCAAAGCGTTTTAAACAATGGCAATTACTTGGACAGTAAGCGCGATTGTGAAAAAAAGAGTGCCGAGGTGGTGGAATTGGTAGACACGCTACCTTGAGGTGGTAGTGCCCGAATGGGCTTACGGGTTCAAGTCCCGTCCTCGGTACCAATCTTTTGATGACTTGCATTCTTGCAGTTATCAGCGTAGTATTTTGCGGCATCAAGTCGCGACAATATGTACGCGTTACGTTGTTTTCGGACGCGGGGTGGAGCAGCCTGGTAGCTCGTCGGGCTCATAACCCGAAGGTCGTCGGTTCAAATCCGGCCCCCGCAACCACTTTCCTCAAGTATTTGTTTTCAAATATACTGCTAGTATCTCCCTGGTGCTTCCGAGTATCCATTTGAAAAAAATCCTTTTGAAAGTGCTCCGAAGCCGCCATGCGGCAAATAGGGTCCAGTTGCATAAAGCCCCGATTTATCGGGGTTTTTTGTTATTTGGCAACAGAATCACTGGGCTATTAGGCCCTTTTTTTATGTCTTGGGGGTGGACTTGTCCACATTAGAACAAAAATTAACAGAGATGATTTCAGCACCGGTCGAAGCATTAGGTTTCGAGCTGGTAGGTATTGAGTTCGTTCGAGCTCGCCAATCGACACTACGCATCTATATTGATAGTGAAGACGGGATCAACGTTGATGATTGTGCTGATGTCAGCCACCAGGTTAGCGCTGTACTCGAAGTAGAAGACCCGATTACCGTTGCTTATAACCTGGAAGTATCCTCCCCGGGCCTCGATCGCCCTATGTTCACCGCAGAGCATTATCAACGTTTCCTCGGTGATGAAGTCAGCGTGGTATTGCGTATGGCAATGCAGAACCGCCGCAAGTGGCAGGGAATTATCAAGGCTGTCGAAGGCGAAATGATCACGGTTACGGTGGATGGGAAAGACGAAGTGTTCGCACTGAGCAACATCCAGAAGGCGAACCTGGTACCCCACTTTTAAAGTTAGGATGAGGCAACTAGGATGAATAAAGAAATTCTGGCTGTTGTTGAAGCAGTTTCGAATGAAAAGTCCCTCCCGCGCGAGAAAATTTTTGAAGCGCTGGAAACTGCATTGTCGACAGCCACCAAGAAGAAATACGAGCAGGAAATCGAAGTTCGCGTCACCATCGACCGTAAAACCGGCGACTTTGACACCTTCCGCCGCTGGGTTGCTGTTGATGAAGTGACCCAACCGACCCGTGAAATCACGCTCGAAGCTGCTCAATACGAAGATCCATCCATTGAACTGGGTGGCTACATCGAAGATCAAATCGAATCCGTTACCTTTGACCGTATCACTACGCAGACTGCTAAACAGGTTATCGTACAAAAAGTACGCGAAGCCGAGCGTGCGATGGTTGTCGACGCATTCCGTGAACAGGAAGGCGAAATCGTAACTGGCGTCGTCAAGAAAGTTAACCGTGACAGCATTGCCCTGGATCTGGGTAGCAACGCTGAAGCCGTTATCCTTCGTGAAGACATGCTGCCGCGTGAGAACTTCCGCTCAGGTGACCGTATTCGCGGCGTGCTTTACGCTGTGCGCCCTGAAGCTCGCGGTGCTCAACTGTTTGTTAGCCGTTCACGTAATGAGATGCTGGTAGAACTGTTCCGCATCGAAGTACCAGAAATCGGCGAAGAATTAATTGAAATCAAAGCCGCAGCCCGCGATCCGGGTTCACGTGCCAAGATTGCAGTTAAAACCAACGATAAGCGTATCGACCCTGTTGGTGCTTGTGTCGGTATGCGCGGTGCGCGCGTTCAGGCCGTTTCCAGTGAACTGGGCGGTGAACGTATCGATATCATCCTTTGGGATGACAATCCTGCGCAATTCGTTATCAACGCCATGGCGCCGGCAGATGTCGCGTCAATCGTTGTTGATGAAGACAAGTGCACCATGGACATCGCCGTTGAAGCCAGCAACCTGGCACAGGCGATCGGCCGTAACGGCCAAAACGTGCGTTTAGCCTCCCAGCTTCTGAAGCAGCATCGTGGCGATGACAAGTGGGAACTGAACGTGATGACGGCAGACGATCTGCAGGCCAAACATCAGGCCGAGGCGCATGCTGCAATCGAAACCTTCACTAAGTATCTGGCAATCGACGAAGATTTCGCGACTGTTCTGGTTGAAGAAGGTTTCTCTACCCTCGAAGAACTGGCTTATGTGCCGGTGAACGAGTTGCTTGAAATCGATGGTCTGGACGAAGACACGGTAGATGCGCTGCGCGAACGTGCGAAAGAAGCGCTGACCACCCTGGCCCTTGCACAGGAAGAAAGTCTCGGTGACAACAAGCCTGCTGAAGACCTGCTAAATCTTGCAGGCCTGGAACGCAGCATGGCGTTTAAACTGGCAGCAATCGGTGTTTGCACGCTGGAAGATCTTGCCGAGCAGGGTGTTGACGATCTGACAGATATTGAAGGTCTTAATGACGAACAGGCTGGTGAATTAATCATGGCCGCACGCAATATCTGTTGGTTTGGCGACAATGCGTAATAAACTG
>CAWUIY010000032.1:0-23364 GCA_963922555.1 uncultured Serratia sp.
GCCAAAAATAGCGCCAGTATTGCTCCGCCCATTGAATGAGCCAGTGCAAACTTTTTGGCGTATTTACGCGGCGCAATCTCGAGCTTGTAAAAGGTCGATAAATCCGTCACGTAATCGTCAAACTTGTCGACGTGCCCAAGATGGGGATCTTTCAGCAATCGCCCGGAACGACCCTGCCCGCGATGATCGACGATCATCACGTCATAGCCACAGTGGAACAGGTCATAGGCTAGCTCAGGGTATTTTACATAGCTTTCAATACGCCCGGTTGATACAAAAATGACCTTATTATGACGAGGCGAACAGAAACGCACATAGCGGATCGGAACGTTATCTACCCCGTTAAACTCGGCTTCTTCCCTGCTGCGCCAGAAGTCCAGCAGAGGGCCGGTTGCAAAGGCTGAAAAGCCGTATTCTCGCGTTAACCAGCGATCGTAATTTGATGGCATCGACTGTCCCAGAACAAAAATACCGCGTGGAGAAATAAGTTGTTTTCAGGCCGTAGCGCATTGTTGAGCAATAGCGTATTGTGCCACAAAAAGACGGTTCTCAATAGATTTCAAGCTGCAGAGTCAGCATTAAGGGGTAAGTGAAATGACATTGGATTGGTGGCTAACGTACTTGCTGACAACCTCAATTCTCAGCCTGTCACCGGGTTCGGGCGCGATTAATACCATGAGTACCGGCATCAGCCACGGGTATCGCGGCGCAGTCGCTTCAATTGCCGGGTTACAGCTCGGCCTGTCGATTCATATTGTGCTGGTAGGGATTGGCCTTGGCGCGCTGGTATCACAATCACTGCTGGCGTTTGAAATTCTTAAATGGTGCGGTGCGGCCTATTTAATCTGGTTGGGCATCTGCCAATGGCGTTCTGCCGGTGCCATCGACATGAACGCGCTGGCCAGCAGCATGCCGCGTCGCCGCCTGTTCAAACGTGCAGTGTTAGTGAATCTGACTAACCCGAAAAGCATCGTCTTTCTGGCCGCGCTGTTTCCACAGTTTATCATTCCGCACCAGCCCCAGGTCGCACAGTATCTGGTACTCGGCGTGACAACGGTGGTGGTGGATATCATCGTGATGATCGGTTACGCGACGCTGGCAAAACGTATTTCCAGCTGGATAAAAGCCCCGAAACAAATGACGCTGCTCAACCGCATTTTTGGTTCGCTGTTTATGATGGTCGGATTGCTGCTGGCAACGGCGCGGAAGATCTAACGCAAACAAAGTATCAGCTCAAAACTTCACCACAATCGCAATGAAAGGCTTCTTGTTGTGGTAGACCCACGCCAATAAAACTCTGGCCTAGCGACAATGCTTTACGAGCTTTTGGTTATTGAATGCGGCGTTACGTTGGTCAGTGACAATGAGCAATATGAGGGTGGAAAAGCACTTTGGCAGCCTATCGCTAAAGAGTCTGAAAACTTAAGAATCTAAAAAACCGCCGAATGGCGGTTTTTTATTAGATTGAATATGCGATTAACGAGAAATAATCAGGTGAATGCCGATACCGGCAAACAAAGCCCCTGCGACGCCATCAATCCACTTGGCAAGGCGCTGATAACCCCGGCGCATCACGGGTAATGCAAAGACCATTACCACAACCGAGAACCAGGCCAGTGTCTCGATGCTGATCATTGCAAACAGGCCCCAGCGCTCACCATTACCGACATTATCGCCCACAAACAACGAGAAAATACTGCCGAAATAGATTACGGCTTTCGGGTTAGACAGATTGGTCAGCAGGCCACGCATAAAAGTTTTACCGCGTTTCGGCAGCTCGACCGGCTTATTGTTTTCACCCGTGGCTTTTTTCGCCCGTGCTGACTTCAGCAGTTGCCAGCCCATCCAGCAGAGATAAAGACCACCGCCAACGGTAATAATCTGGTGCAACCAGGCCATTTTTTGCAGCAAAAGATGCAGCCCCATCAGTGCAACAGCAGCCCAAACCAGCACGCCCAGCGTAATGCCGAACACGCCCATCATTGCCTCTTTGCGCGAGCGGCTCATCGCCGTTTGAGAAACAAAGAAGAAGTCCGGTCCCGGTGACATCAGGGCGACAAGATGTACGGCGGCCACGGTTAAAAACAGAATTAACATGAATTACAGCTCCCTTGACTCTGACTTATATGATTCTGTACCGCCGATCATTCTACTCATTCATCGTCGTTATCAATGTGATCGCGGATCAATGCCATAAACGGGCGACCAAATTTTTCGAGCTTGCGTTGGCCGACACCGGTGATGCCCAGCATTTCACCAGGACTGACGGGCAATTGTTCCGCCATCTCAAGCAATGACGTGTCGTTGAATACCACATATGGCGGAACGTTTCCCTCATCCGCCAGCGTTTTACGCAGCTTGCGCAATTTGGCAAACAGCTTGCGATCGTAGTTGCCACCGTAAGTTTTCTGGGTGTTAGCTCCGCGGATTTTCAGCGTTTGCAGACGCGGCACCGCCAGCTGCATAGCCACTTCACCTCGAAGCACCGGTCTGGCAGACTCGGTAAGCTGTAATGCGGAATGCATGGCGATATTCTGGGTAATCAACCCAAGGTGAATCAGCTGACGCACCACGCTTATCCAGTGTTCGTTGCTTTGCTCGCGGCCCATGCCATAAATCGGCAGTTTGTCGTGGCCATATTCGCGAATGCGCTGGTTATTCGCCCCGCGTAGCACTTCTACTATATAGCCAAGACCAAAGCGCTGGCCGACGCGATACACGCAAGACAGCGCCTTTTGTGCGTCCATCAGGCCATCGTAGCGTTTGGGCGGGTCGAGGCAGATATCGCAGTTGCCACAGGCTTCCTGCTTGCCTTCACCAAAATAGTTCAGCAGCACCAGACGCCGACAGGTTTGCGCTTCGGCAAATGCGCCCATCGCGTTGAGCTTGTGGCGTTCAACGTCCTGCTGTGGCCCGGCAGGCTTTTCATCCAGACAGCGGCGCAACCAAGCCATATCGGCCGGATCGTAAAGCAGTAAGGCTTCGGCAGGTAAGCCGTCACGCCCTGCGCGCCCGGTTTCCTGATAATAAGATTCTATATTGCGCGGGATATCAAAATGCACCACGAAGCGCACGTTGGGTTTGTTGATCCCCATACCAAAGGCGACCGTAGCGACCACGATTTGCACGTCATCGCGCTGGAAAGCCTCCTGCACTTGGGAACGGCGTTCGTTATCCAGCCCCGCATGATAAGCCCCGACACTGATACCGCGGCTTTGCAGACGGGCGGCGGTGTCTTCAACCTTGGCGCGGCTGCCACAGTAAATTATGCCGCTCTTGCCGCGCTGGTCTTGCACGAAACGCAGCAGCTGGTCGAGAGGTTTAAACTTCTCCACCAGCGTGTAACGAATATTAGGACGGTCAAAGCTACTGACCTGCACCAGCGGGTCATTGAGTTCAAGCAAGCGTACAATGTCGTTGCGGGTAGCTTCGTCGGCGGTGGCGGTCAGGGCAATCACCGGCAGCTGTGGATAACGCAACTTAAGCTGGCCGAGGGCGCGGTATTCCGGGCGGAAATCGTGGCCCCACTGAGAAATACAGTGCGCCTCGTCAACGGCCAGCATCGCCGGGTTCCACTGTTGCAACTGCTCGAGGAAATCGCCCATGGTCAAACGCTCCGGGGCGATATAGAGCATTTTGATGCGCCCGCTGCGACAGCCTGCCATAACTTCCAGCTGCTGCTCGCGGGTTTGGGTCGAATTCAGGCAACCGGCTTCTACACCGGCAGCCATCAGCTGATCGACCTGGTCTTTCATCAGGGAGATAAGCGGAGACACCACCAGCGTCAGGCCATCCATCACCAGGGCAGGGATCTGATAACACAGCGACTTTCCGCCGCCGGTAGGCATTACCACCAGGCAATCTTTGCCGGAGATGGCTGCATTTATGATCGTTTGCTGACCCGGTCGAAATTGCTGATAGCCGAAGGTGTCGCGTAACACCTGCTCTGCCAGTAATTCCTTATTTATCACTGCCGCCGTTGACACTCTATTCCCCAAAATTTATGACACCCGGACGTTTCTGTTTTAAATACATAAACATAGCGCCGGGTTATGCTGGTGCCGATCGGTCGGTCACATCATATCGTTCATCATGATACCAATACCGAAGCGAGTCTGCTTGTGGTTGTAGTCAATCATTGACTCACCGTAGCCGCTAAACAGCTGAGTATAGAAGCGAACATGGCGAGTAATTGGATAACTCCAGCCCAGTTCTCCGCTGCCATAACCGGTGTTCCAGTTATAGTGGCTGGTCACGCTGATGACGCTATCGCCCAGCGCATAGCCAACTTTAATCTGGTAGTAACCCATATACTTGGTTATGTCCGGATTATCATCATTACTTTTGCTTTCTGGAATACGGTACCAAGGTTTTAACTCAACTTGCCAGTTTCCGTGCTGCGCCATGTAGCGAGCATAGATGCGGTTCCAGCTGCGTGACGTTGGATCGGCACGACCGTTGGATTCGTGGTTGAAACCATACTCGGCTTCGCGCAGAGTCCAGCCAAGGAACTCGTAGTCGGTCGCCCAGGCCAGGAACAACTGCGGCTCATAGTTGGTTTCACGGAAAGGTGAGGACTCTTTGCTGTTGGAAATCTGCCACCAGGATCTCTGGGTATAGGACGCACCTAACACCGAGTTATCACCGGCAATACCGCGCCAGATTGGAAATGCCAGGCTCAGCTGGAATTTCAGTTCGTCGTGTCTGGCATTGTGTGCCCAGTTATACGACTGAATGGCCTGCTTGTTGATGTTGCTGGTGTCAGTGTAAATGACATAGTTCGAATCATAAGGATAAAGCGTAAACGGATTATCGTGATCCTGAAGCATATTGGCGATGATACTGCCGCGCACGCTCGGTGTATCATGCACATCCTGAATTTTTGCTTCATCAGCATAGCTAAGTAGCGGTAAAGCCAGCATGGCAACGCCAGCAGCCCAAGATTTACCCATCCTTCATCACCCCAAAAAGTTAATTGCCACTAAACGGCATAATCAAAAATTGTTGATACATATTGTTAAAAAAACAGGCCATTCTACACACAAATTTAAAGCTGTAGAGGATTAGCATAAGTAAGCTAGAAAACAATCATCCGGATGCTTAAAATCAACAATTCATTCGCAAACGAAATGCCATCTCGTCATCTGCTATCAGGAAATGTTCATGTCCGTTACGCCATTGAGTCACGATGCAGCCCGCCAATTAATCGGTGAGATTTTTATCTACGATATGCCTTTCAATCGCGAGCTTGGATTAGAGCTTCATCGACTGGAGCAAGGTTACGCCGAACTAACCTTTAAAAATCAGTCGAAGCTGGTGGGTAACGCGGTACAGAAAATCCTGCACGGCGGCGTGATTGCTTCAGTGCTCGACGTGGCGGCAGGCCTGGTGTGCGTTAACAGCTCGCTGATTCGTTTTGATAAGCCTGATCATCCCCTGCTCGAACCCGAACTCCGACAGCGTTTGTCGAAAATGGGCACCATCGATTTGCGGGTTGATTACCTGCGTCCCGGCCGTGGCGAAGATTTTGTGGTTAAAAGCACGCTGATACGCGCCGGAAACAAGGTATCAGTGGCACGAGTCGATTTGTTTAATGACACCAATATTCACATCGCCACCGCCACCGCGACCTATCTGGTTGGTTAGGAAATCACTTAACAGGGAACTGCTATGGATGCCAAACGCACCCGCGAAGGGGTGATCTTTGCCTTTATCGCCTATTTTATCTGGGGCGTCGCGCCCGCCTACTTCAAACTGCTGCAACGCGTTCCTTCGGAAGAAATTCTGACGCATCGCGTCATCTGGTCGTTCTTCTTTATGCTGATCCTGCTGTCACTTAGCCGAAGCTGGGGTGGCGTGCGCAAGGTATTTGCTACGCCAGTCAAGCTGGGGCTGCTGCTGATAAGTGCCCTGCTGGTTGCGGGAAACTGGCTGCTGTTCATCTGGGCCATTAATAATGACCACATTCTTGAAGCCAGCCTGGGTTACTTTATCAGCCCGCTGGTGAATGTCCTGTTAGGGATGCTGTTTCTCGGCGAGCGTTTCCGTCGTCTACAGTGGGTAGCCGTGTTGCTGGCGTTAGTTGGCGTACTGGTGCAACTGTGGATATTTGGCTCGCTGCCGATCATCGGTCTGGGGATTTCACTGACTTTTGCCTTTTACGGCTTACTGCGCAAGAAAATCGCCGTGGATGCGCAGGCTGGAATGCTAATAGAAACAATGTGGCTGCTTATTCCGGCTGGGGTTTATCTGTTCCATTTTGCCCACAGCGCGACCAGCAATCTGGCTGATAACCCGCTGTCTCTGGACCTGCTTCTGGCTGCCGCAGGCGTGATTACTACCGTGCCGCTGCTGTTCTTTACCGCCGCTGCCTCGCGCCTGAAATTCTCAACGCTGGGGTTTTTCCAGTATCTCGGCCCAACGCTGATGTTCCTGCTGGCAGTGTTGTTCTACGGCGAATCGGTTAAACAATCCCAATGGGTGACGTTCGCCTTTATCTGGGCCGGTTTGGCGTTCTATATCTTTGATGCGGTGCACTTTCAGCGCCAGCAGAAAAACCTCAAGGCGGTGGGCATCGCCACCGCAGAGGTTGTAGAAGGAAAAAGCTAAGAGGCCGTCGGCGTGGCGCTGCGGGAAATAAAGCGCGCCATCGCTGGCCCGGTCACGATTATGGTCAGCAGGCGCAAGGTCTGCATCGCCATGATGAAAGAGATATCGACGTGGCTACCGGCCGCGATAATTGCCACCGTATCCAGCCCGCCAGGGCTGGTTGCCAGATAGGCCGTCAACATATCGACGTGCAGAATTTTGGTCAGCACCCACGCCATCCCGCCACATAACAGAATCAAACCCATAATCGAAACAATCATCTGCGGCAGCGTTCTCAGCGCCAGCTTAAAGATAGGACGCGTAAAACGAAGCCCTACGCTCCAGCCAATCAAGGTGTAGGCAATCGCCAGCAACCACTCAGGAACTTGCAACAATACAGTGCCTGTAGAGTGCAAAAATGCCCCAGCGACAGCGGGTATAAGTAGCGCGCCAGAAGGAATGCGCAGCTTGGGTGCCAGCCAGACGCCCGCTAGCGCCAGCGCCGGAGTTGCCAGAAAACGCCAGTCCAACGCCGGGAACCATTCGACCGTTGCCGCGCCAGAAGCATGATCGCCCAGGCTCATTCGCGAGACAAATGCTGCTGCCGTGGCGACAAACAACACGCGCAGATATTGCATGAACGCCACCAGACGCACGTCTGCGCCAAAATCACCGGCCATGGCAACCATCGCGCTGGCACCGCCGGGAGAGGACCCCCACGCGCCAGTCGGCCCTGGAAGATCGCTGAATTTTACCAGCAACCATCCGGAAAGCCCGCTTGCCATTAGGGTACAAATCAGGACTATTAGCACCAGAAACCAGTCATGCAGCAGCGGGGGCAGAATAGAAGGAGACAGCGCCTGAGCGATCATGCAGCCGATCACGCCCTGAGCAATCTTGAAGAAAACACCAGGAATACGCACCGTTGCGCCAAACAGGCCCATCAGCACGCCAACAATCATCGGTCCTAACAGCAAGGCTGCAGGAACATTAAAATATTGAAATATCAGTCCTAAAATCAGCGACGCGACGACCAGACAACACCACTGGGCGGCGGGAGCCATCCTTTCCATGTACATTATTTGAATCTACGTTAAAGCAACAGGAAGGATATTTTTAGCACATTTAGGAAGGGAACAGGTAAGAGTAAGGCGGAAATTCCCCGGCGAACCGGGGGATTTGTCACGGGTGAAATCAGCGTTACAGCCAGTTTTTTCTTTTGAAATACAGATAGGGTGCAAGGCCCGCCAGCAGCATTAATACCAGCGCTGCCGGGTAACCAAATTCCAGTTTTAGCTCAGGCATAAACTGGAAGTTCATCCCGTAACTCGATGCCACCAGCGTCGGCGGCAGGAACACGACGGAAACCACCGAGAAGATCTTGATGATGCGGTTTTGCTCGATGTTGATAAAGCCCATCGCTGCCTGCATCAGGAAGTTCACCTTCTGGAACAGCGATTCGTTATGCGGCAGCAGTGACTCGATATCGCGCAGTACTTCACGCGCCTGTTCGAGTTGACCACCCGGCAAACGGGCCTTACGCACCAGGAAGTTCAGCGCGCGTTGGGTATCCATCAGACAGAGGCGAACCTTCCAGCCGATATCTTCCAGCTCTGCCAGTGTTGACAGCGCCGCGTCGTATTCATCGCCCTGATGCCCTTCCATGATCACACGGGAAAGCTTTTCAAGGTCGCTGTAAATATTTTCGATTTCATCAGCCAGCTGCTCGATTTTAGTCTCGAACAGGTCAAGTAACAGCTCGTAAGCGTTACCGTCGGTCAGCTGCTGGTTTCTGGCACGCATGCGATACAGGCGAAATGCCGGCAGTTCGCGCTCGCGCAGAGTAAACAGGCGACCATCGCGGATGGTAAATGCCACGGTGCTGTTACCGGCGTGATCTTCCGCATCTTCATAGTAGAAAAAGGAGTGAATGTGCAGCCCGTCTTCGTCTTCGAAGAAACGCGCCGACGCTTCGATATCGTCCAGTTCTGGCCGGGTTGCCAGACTTTGCCCCAATTCGCTCTGTACGCGATCGCGTTCCAGATCGTCAGGCTCAACCAAATCTACCCAAAGAGACTCTGACAGTGAGGCCTCTGATTCATCCAGTTCCAAACGGGATAAGCGGCTGTTATCTAATTTAAAAGCACTCAGCATGTGCCCGTTCTCCCTAATGGTGACAGGTTTAGACAACGCATTGAAGCACTAGGGGAAACACGGGTGAGATTCACCAGCGTATTTCAGACCCGATTCAGGTCTGACTCACAGCGACGGGTGGGGGGTCGCTGACAACCCAGTTAAGCAGGATTCGATTATCCGCTCTCTGGCCGTCAGCAATGAGGGCCTAGGAGTGGAACCTGCTTAACAGATTATTGAGCCAGTATCGACTGGGTGCGTCCAAGGCGAAAATCCTCATAAATAATAGTGCGCGCATGTTACGCCGATAAGAAAAAGACTGTCAACCGGCAAGGTGCTTAATTCCGCAACATTTCGGCATGATTTTCAACCGCTCATCCATGCTCTTCACGCTTAACTGCGAGACGATTTTTGACTACACTCTGTGACACAGCAAAACGAGATTCGACCCTTCATTCCACACTTTTCAGGATCAAAAATGATAAAGCAGATCACCCGTGAAAACCTTGACCAGCTCGCAACCAAAGCGGAACAATCCCCACGTCTGCGCACCAATTCTAACCTGCATCCTGATGTCAGCGATCCGGTACAACGACTGGCCGTGACCATGGAGCCAAAGAGCTACGTGCGCATTCATCGCCATCCACATACCTGGGAATTACTGAGCATTTTGAGCGGCCGTCTTGTTGTATTGATTTACAATTCAGAAGGAAAAATCACCGAGCGACTGGTGTTGGGTGAAGAAACTCGAGCACTGGAAATTCCCGCCGGTGAATGGCACAGCGCCATCGCGTTGGACAAAGGCACCACTTTCCTGGAGATCAAGCAAGGCCCGTACATCCCGGTTCCCGAAGAAGATACTTTCACCGGCAGCCCGGCAGAAGGCGACGACAAATCCGAAGCCGTGATGGCGTGGTATCTGGATGCCAAAATCGGCGATACCGTGAAGTTCTAAGCAAAAAAAACGCCCAATCAAGGGCGTTATTGTCGCAGGCAGTTTGAGTGCGTACAGCGCGCAGCTAGCGGAGCGTACAACAGTACGTGAGGATTTCGAGCACTGCCCAAGCTCACCAGAGCAAGTAAGCTAGCTCAAACCGCCTCAAGGCGGGCATAGGCTGAAACCAGCCATTTAATACCTTCACCCGGGAAGGCAATCTGCAGGCGGCTGTGATCCCCGCTGCCTTCAAGATTGACGATGGTGCCTTCGCCGAACTTCGGATGGCGCACGCGCTGCCCGAGCGTGAAGCCACTGCTGTTTTCACTGAGCACCGGCGTACCCATGCTGCGATGTTTGACCTGTCGCGTTACGCTGGCGCGCAGTCGCACCTCTTCCACGCAGTTCTCCGGCAGTTCGCCGACAAAACGTGAAGGCCGGTGGTAAACCTCTTTGCCATAAAGGCGGCGGGTTTCTGCGTAGGTCAGGGTCAGCTTTTTCATTGCACGAGTCACGCCGACGTAAGCCAGGCGCCGCTCTTCTTCGAGGCGTCCGCCTTCGTCCAATGACATTTGGCTTGGGAACATGCCCTCTTCCATGCCGACGATAAATACCTGCGGGAACTCCAGCCCTTTGGCCGAGTGCAGCGTCATTAGCTGTACCGCGTCCTGATAGGCATCGGCCTGGCCTTCACCGGCTTCCAGTGCCGCGTGCGAAAGAAACGCCTGCAGCGGCATCAGATCTTCGTCTTCATCCTGATAGCTGAACTGACGCGTTGCCGTCACCAGCTCCTCAAGGTTTTCGATACGCGCCTGGCCCTTCTCGCCTTTCTCCTGCTCATACATGATAAACAGGCCGGAATCTTTGATGACGCGGTCGGTTTGCACGTGTAATGGCATATCCGCCGTCTCGTGCGCTAAGGCATCTACCAGCTCGGTAAAACGCTGTAGCGAAGATGCGGCACGACCAGCCAGAACTTTTTCCTGCAACAGCACGCGCGTGGCCTGCCACATAGTCAGCTGGCGATCGCGGGCGGTTTGGCGAACCACGTCAAGGGTACGGTCTCCGATACCGCGCGTTGGGGTATTTACCACGCGTTCAAAAGCCGCGTCGTCGTTGCGGTTGGCCATCAGGCGCAGATACGCCAGCGCATCTTTGATTTCCTGACGTTCGAAGAATCGTTGACCGCCATAGATGCGATACGGCATCGCCATTTGTAATAACGCCTCTTCCAGCACGCGCGACTGGGCGTTGCTGCGATAGAGAATGGCGCAATCGTTCAATGCACCGCCGTTGTCCTGCCACGCTTTAATACGGTTAACCACGAAGCGGGATTCGTCCAGCTCGTTAAACGCGCAATACAGGGAAATCGGTTCGCCTTCGACGCCATCGGTCCACAGGTTTTTACCCATACGACCGTTATTGTTGGCAATCAATGCGTTGGCGGCGGTTAAAATGGTGCTGGTAGAGCGATAGTTCTGCTCGAGGCGAATAGTCTCCGCGCCCGGGAAATCGTGCAGAAAACGTTGAATGTTTTCTACCTGTGCGCCGCGCCAGCCGTAGATCGACTGGTCATCGTCGCCGACGATCATCACGTTATTGTTCTCGCCACACAACAGGCGTATCCAGGCGTACTGAATGCTGTTGGTATCCTGGAACTCGTCGACCATCAGGTTGGTAAAACGCTCGCGATAGTGTTGCAGGATATGCGGCTTGTTGAGCCACAGCTCGTGAGCGCGCAGCAGCAGTTCGGCGAAATCCACCAAACCGGCGCGATCGCAAGCTTCCTGATAGGCCTGATAGATACGCAGCCAGGTTGCTTCAACCGGATTGCCGTAGCTCTCGACGTGCTGAGGACGCAGGCCTTCGTCTTTTTTACCGTTGATGTACCACATCGCCTGACGCGGCGGCCACTGTTTGTCGTCAATGTTCAGCGCTTTGATAATACGCTTGAGCAGGCGCAGCTGGTCGTCGCTGTCGAGGATCTGGAAATCCTGCGGCAGATTAGCGTCAAGATGATGTGCGCGCAGCAAGCGATGCGCAAGGCCGTGGAAGGTACCAATCCACATGCCGCCCTGACTGGTGCCAATCAGCTGTTCGATACGATGGCGCATCTCGGCTGCGGCCTTGTTGGTAAAGGTTACCGCCATAATGGAATACGGGGAGCAGTTCTCTACCGACAGCAGCCAGGCGATGCGATGCACCAGAACTCGGGTTTTGCCGCTGCCTGCGCCTGCCAGCACTAACAGATTGCTGCGCTTGGCGCCTACGGCTTCGCGTTGTTTTTCATTAAGGCTGTCGAGCAGGTCAGAAACGTCCATAAGCACCGTTTGTCTGGATAGAGAATTGCATCCGCGAAGCGGTCGGCTAAATGTCGACCACCCCAGGGAGGTTTACTGCTGTTATATACAGTATCTTACCACAAAAGGCTACCCGTGAGATCACAGTAGCGTGGTCAGAGAGCCTAACGCATTGATCTCGATGTGCGGCAACAGGCGCGCATCGCGGACCGTCATCAGGTTTCCCTTGCGCAGGTTGATCCAGCAGGCCTGCATCCCACAGCGCACGGAACCGGCCACATCGGTGGTCAGATCATCGCCCACGTGCAAAATATTGGCCAGCGGGAGGTTAAGACGTTCCGCTGCCAGCTGGTACATATCGTCCCACGGCTTGGCGCGTCCGTCGCGCCCGGCCACCAGCGTAAACTCGAAATATTTCGACAGACCGAACAGATCAGGATTGGCATTGCCGTTAGTTATCGCCACCAGCGGGAATTTTTTACCCAGCGCCTGGAGCGTATCGTGGGTTTCTTGCGGCACGTCAATCAGGCTGCGCCAGTGAGCAAAATTCTGCATTGTGGCTTCGGCACCCGCTGTCGCCTCGGTCTCGTTTAGCCCACGACGCAACAAAGTATGGTACAACGCTTTGTGACGCCATGCGGTAACATCATGATAAATATCGGCATCCTGCTCGAGCAACTCTGCGCGTACCGCCCGCCACTCTGCTGATTCGATATCCGCGGTTGCCGGATGGTACTGACGCAAAAACTGCATCGTCTCCGCTTCGGTACGGACAATCACCGGATAGTTATCGTAGAGAGTATCGTCGAGATCGAAAGTGATCGCCTCGATCTGTTGCAAGGGGCGGTAAAACTTCATCAGGATTTTCCTCGTTTAGCGCGGGGATGCGCGGCATCGTAGACTGACGCCAAATGTTGAAAGTCGAGGTGGGTATAGATTTGCGTGGTCGACAGATTGGCGTGGCCCAGTAATTCCTGGACGGCGCGTAAATCACCACTCGACTCCAAAACGTGAGTCGCAAAAGAGTGACGCAGTTTGTGGGGGTGAATATGGCTGTTCACGCCCTGCTTGATACCCCACTCGGCAAAGCGCTTCTGCACGTTGCGGGTTGAAATCCGTCGACCCTGGCTGGACAAAAACATCGCGTCGTCTTCAGGCCCGAACAGATCACGCAGAGCCAGCCAGTTTTCAAGCCAGGTCACCGCCGTGCGGCCAATCGGCAGCTTTCGCTCTTTACTGCCTTTACCCATGACCCAGACTTCGCCAGAGGGCAGATCAACGTGGCCGAGATTGATGCCAACCAGCTCCGATAAACGCAGGCCTGCGCCGTACATGACCTCAAGCATTGCGCGATCGCGTACCGCCAGCGGATCATTCAGATCGATATCCAGCAACTGCCCCACTTCATCGACATCAATATTTTTAGGCAGATGACGTGGCGCTCGCGGGGTGGAAATTCCCTTGGCCGGATTCGCTTTAAGCACGCCCTGATGCACCTGCCAATCGAGAAAACTGCGCAATGCCGACATACGCAGCGCCAGGCTGGATGCACCAAGACCGGCACGTTTACTGCGTGCGGCGAGCATGCGAACCTTGGCGGCGTCGAGATTCTGCCAGTCGGTGAGATTAATATCGGCGGCCATGCCGATCAGCGCCTGGAGTTGATGATGGTAACTGCTTTGCGTGAGCGGGCTGAGCTGACGCTCGACCCGCAAATAACGTAAAAATGTCTCGACCGCGGGTTGCAGTGGCGAGTCAGCGTGGCTCATGCCCGCTCGATCCAACGCGACAGCAGGCCGGGTAACATTTTAGCCAGCTGATCGAGCATCACGGTGCCCATGCCTGCCTGATAGTGCTGCGGATCGCGGCTGCTGAATATCAGCATGCCTAATTCGCCTTCTTCGCCCATCAGCGAGAGCGCCACCGAACCTACCGCCTTGGCCTGTGGCAGAACCAGCAACAATTCGGGGCCATTAAGGCTGCCGAGGAAGTGATGGGTATCGCCAAGCCTTTGAATACGCAGGGACTCAAACGAGCTGCGCGTCAGGGCTAAATGGGTAAAGTCAGACGGCGCACCAATACGCCAGCTTTCGCTGAACAGGCGCACGTTAGCTCCGGCTAAGCCAAAACCGCGCCCCCAGCGTTGCAGACGATTTAACATGTCTTGCAGGCTGGTGGCATCGGCCAGATTAGCCTGAAGCTCAATCAGGCGGCCAAACAGGGTTTCATTGATGGTTGCCTGCTCCATCAGCAGGGTGATTTCTTCTTCCAGCTGAGAAATCTGGTTTCGCTGGCGTCCGAGTTGCCATTCCACCAGCGAGATACTGCCTTTCACCGGATGCGGGATGTGCATTTGCTCTACGCTGCGCGAATTTCTGATAAAGAAATCAGGGTTCTGCATCAGATACTGCATCACCAGCTCGTCATCAAGTTCGGCAACGTTGGCGCTTTCTATCTGGTCATCAAGATTGTTCATAGATGAATGAATCCGTCATAAACATGGGTGGCAGGACCGGTCATAAACAGCGGATGACCCGGGCCTTTCCAGCGAATGTTGAGGCTGCCTCCCGGCAGGTCCACCTGAACTTCTTCCGCAAGCAGCCCTTGATGTATGCCGATTGCAACTGCCGCACAGGCGCCGCTACCGCAGGCCTGAGTTTCTCCGGCGCCGCGCTCGTAAACACGAAGTTTAACGCTGGCGCGGTGTACCACCTGCATAAATCCGACGTTAACGCGTTCTGGAAAACGTTCGTGACTTTCGAGCAGTGGGCCAAGATGTTCTACGCTGGCAGTGACCACGTCGTCAACCTGTAAGACGCAGTGCGGATTGCCCATCGAGACGACGCCACACAACACAGTGTGTTCTTCTGCGCGTAAAATATAGGTTTTTTCGGGCTTGGGGGCGCGAAAAGGAATTTGCTGCGGCTCGAATATCGGTTCCCCCATATTCACCTCAACCAGTTCGTCTTCCGTCACCGTGAGCGTCATGCGGCCGTTTTGAGTGCTGACCTGAATCTCGCGCTTGTTGGTTAACCCTTTTATGCGGACAAAACGGGCAAAACAGCGTGCCCCGTTGCCGCACTGCATAACTTCGCTGCCGTCGGCGTTGAAGATGCGGTAATGAAAATCCAGTTCAGGATCGTAAGGAGGCTCAACAACCAGCAATTGGTCAAAGCCGACGCCTCGGTTACGATCGGAAAGTCGGCGGATCAGTTCGGGAGAGAAATAAACATTTTGGGTGACGGCGTCAACGACCATAAAGTCATTGCCCAAACCGTGCATTTTAGCGAACTGCATACCTTACTCCGCTTGACCTCTGGCCATCGCCAGAAGAGATGATCCTGTTGCTTGACGATTAGTACAGTTGCCCGCTGTTTTTAGCCGCGTCTTTATCAGGTGAAACACCCGATGCCTGATTAGCGCTTGCATTCGGCGCTGGGGCATTTTTACTGCCTGTTTTAGCAGCCGGTGGGAAATACAGAGGCCCTTTCAGCCCACAGCCGGAAAGCGCAAACAGGACCATTGAGGCCAGAGACCAACGTAATGCGGTTTTCATATTCAAATTTTTCATTTTGATTGTTTTCATTTTAACCAGGATCTGCGATCCACTGTCCAGTGCTCTCTATAATCGCAGTTGGATCATGAAAAGCAATAGGAATCGATTATCAAAAGTCGGGAACAGCCGTGGCGGGGGTCGGCGGATCAGTGGATTTGAAACTGCTGCGCCAGACTGGCAGGTTCTGACCCGGCTTCCGACGCGGCCGTATAAAGGTGAGACAGAACATTGCTGCGGAAAGGGATCACCTGCGTGCGGCCATCGAGTGAAACAATCTGGTAGAACTGCGGCAGATTGAAGTTCACGAAACTGGAGCCGTAAGTGAAGCGGTCATGCGACGAGGAATAGAAACGGCTGACGTCGCGTACCAGATCCTCTTTACTCCCTTCGCAGTGATGATAAACCTCGACGCGATTCGACTCATCGAGAATATAGATGTTAAAACCGGCATCATCGTTGCTGGTTTCGAAGAAGAATTGAATAATCCCCTCGCTGGCGTAGCCATCAACAACCGAGGGCAAATGCACTTGCGAGGTATCGACCTTGACCGATAAACCGTGCAGTTTGTTGTTGGAGATAGCGCCGTAAAACTCGATGGCGTTCTCAAGCTTTTGTACTGAAACCGACAGGCGCTCGAAGAACAGTCCCCAGGTTTGGCCAGAAACCCTGACGGCTTTAAAACGGCCCGGCTCGAGGCGTTTGCTCGACAGGCGCAGCTCTATGCACTCTGAAACCAGCTGCTGAATTCGGGTGCGGATCAGGCCGCGCAAATGCTGGCTGTAGCAGAAGACTTCTACAGACTCTGGCGGTGCAGCGTCTTGATGCATTTTGCCCAGAATCGTTTTCAGCGCCTCAAGCACCGCCTGCTCGCTGCTGAAATGCAGAGTACGCACTTCATTCCACGAGTTACGATAAAGCAGGTCAATGCTGCCGACCAGGCACTGCTGCTTTTCGCCAAAGCTGAACACGTCCAGCTTGCGGAAATCAAAATGCACGACCTGATTGCGGAAGGCCGCCGTTGGATCGTGTTCCAGATTGACGATAATCGACAGGTGACGGATTTCGCACGGGCTATACAGCGCCTTTGGGGTCGGGGCTGGCAGGCGGATCGGGAAATTTTGCGAGATATCGGCAACCAGCTCGCGCAGTTTGGAGATATCACACAGATTGCTGCTCTTGATATGCAAACGGGTGGTAGAGGTCAGCAGCCCATTGAAATAAGCCCAGGCCACCAGCTTGCTCAGATAGCGGTTATATTCCAGCGGCTGATGGCTGATGATCGAATCCATCGACGGCGACTGATTATAAAGGTACCAGCCAGTGCGATTGGCGCGGCCGGTCGGGACATGAATAAAAGTCAAATCCGTTTCTGAGAGGTCGGGCGAAATTTGTGGGTTAACCAGCGTGACTTTACCCGGCAGTGCTTCAAAAGCCGCATACAGTTTGCGGGTTAACACGCCGATATCCTGCGGACTGGCGCTGACGCTCAGATTATTGCGGCGCGCAAAGCGGATCAGGTTACGATAGCTTTGCATCATCGCGTCGAGCAGCTCGTTGTGCGCTTCACGCACGCGCTCGATTTTCCAGTTGGCGCGGTTGTCGAGAATAGCCAGGCGCTCTTCGCTCCAGCCCCATTCGCTCACCAGCTGGGTTAATATTTCGCGACGCCAGCCGACCGTGGCGCGAGTCCGTGACAGCTTTTCATGCACTTTGAGATAGAAACAGCGGCGGACAAGATCAAGTCGGGTGAAGTCTTCCACCTGCGTCAAATAACGGGTCACGCGATCGAGCATCATGCAGTAGGCATCGAGGCCAAAGCAGACAATTTCGCCCTGATGCAGGCGCTGTTTGATGTCCATCGCCAGCAGTTGGGTATTCGGGTATTCCCAGGAATAAGCTTCAAGCAGCAGGGTTTTCAACACCGCCTTGTACGGCGAGTCGATACTTTTATAGAGCTGCCACAGGCTGGCACCAAAATACTCTTCGGCTGACAGCGTGCTCAGGCCGCCGAGGTCAAGCCACTCGTTTGGCGTAAGCGCACCCTGTGAATAAAGGGAGAGCACGTATTCGTCGTAATGCGCTTCTTCTTCACCGGGCACCATATTCCAGAGAATACGCTTGCCCGCGAGGCGTACGGCGGTACGGTAAAATTCATCGAGCAACAGAATGTGCTGGGTAGAACCGCAGTCCTCCCCGCTAAGGCTGCCGCTCTCGTTATGGCGGAAGCGGTTTTCATCAATCAGGAAGAAGCTGACCTCAACGCCCATCGACGCCGCCCATTTTTCGAGCAGCAGGCATTTTTCCTGCAGGCGATTGCGTTCTTCATTGTCGAGCCATGATTGATGGCAGACCCAAATATCAAGGTCGGAAGACTGACTCTGGCCAATTGAAGAAGTGCTACCCATTGAATACACGCCGGTAATAGGCAATTCGCCTTTTGCCATCGGCTCAAAAGGACTGCCCCATTTCTCGGCCAGATTGTTTAAATAAATTTGTTGGGTTTCATCAGGCGTGAAAATACAGACGCCGTGGGGCACTTTACCTTCAAGGTAGCCCGGCATCAGGGGGTGATGATGATGTAACAAGATGGGCAAAAGACTATAGACCTGCTGGAAAGCGGGTCCTTGAGCCACAACTGCGCGATCAACGCGAAGCTGATTAATTGCATCCAATCTTTGCTTTAATGTCTCGATGTAGAGGTACAAGACTTTTCGCCCGATTTTCTTTCAGTGCCTGGAAACAACCCCGTATCCAAATACGCCATTAGTTTTTAAAAACTTTAATTTGAAATATGTATTTGGCGTATTATTGCTGGAAACGTGATCAATTTAACACCTTGCTGTTTGACCGTAAAGGAAGTAACGCACCACAATTACTGTTGCGTCTCTATACATTTTACTTCCTGTTCTGTCATGCCACAAATTTCCCTGTTAAACCGTCACAACTCCCCTGATCGCTGACACCTCCGCATAACAGGTGGTAGGATGGTCTGCGAAATTAAAAAACGGTAACAAGCATGTTAGACAAAATCATCCGAATTGCCACCCGACAGAGCCCGCTGGCCCTGTGGCAGGCACAATTTGTTCAAAGCCAGCTTAAAGCCTTTCATCCGGATTTACAGGTTGAATTAGTGCCGATGGTCACCAAGGGTGACATCATTCTAGACACCCCTCTGGCCAAGGTCGGCGGTAAAGGCTTGTTCGTTAAAGAGCTTGAGCTGGCATTGCTGGAAGGCCGTGCCGATATCGCCGTTCATTCCATGAAAGACGTGCCGGTCGAATTCCCTGAAGGTCTGGGTCTGGTAACGATTTGCGAGCGCGAAGACCCGCGTGACGCCTTCGTTTCCAATCACTATGCCAGCCTCGACGCGTTGCCAGAAGGCAGCATTGTCGGTACCTCGAGCCTGCGCCGTCAGTGCCAGCTACGTCAGCAGCGTCCGGATCTACAAATTCGCGACCTGCGCGGCAACGTCGGTACTCGTCTGGGCAAGCTTGATAACGGCGATTACGATGCCATTATTCTCGCCGTTGCTGGCCTCAAGCGCCTTGGTCTTGAATCACGCATTCGTACCGCACTAACGCCGGAAGAGTGCCTGCCTGCCGTGGGTCAGGGTGCTGTGGGTATCGAATGCCGTCTCGACGACGTTCGCACCCGCGAGCTGCTGGCTCCGCTGGCGCACAGTGAAACCACGCTGCGCGTTGCCGCAGAGCGTGCGATGAACATGCGCCTTGAAGGCGGTTGCCAGGTTCCGATCGGCAGCTATGCCGAGCTGGAAGGCGACACGCTGTGGTTGCGTGCGCTGGTTGGCGCTCCTGACGGCAGCCAGATGGTGCGCGGTGAGCGCCGTGGCCCCGCTTCCGACGCTGAGAGCATGGGGATCGATCTGGCAGAAGAGTTACTAAACGCCGGCGCCCGTGAAATTCTGCAGGAAGTTTACCAGGGTAACGCGCCAAAATGACCATTCTGGTGACCCGCCCCTCTCCTTCAGGAGAACAGCTTGTAGCCCGGCTTCGGACGCTGGGCCGGGTCGCCTACCACTCGCCGTTAATCGAGTTTGCGCCGGGTAGCGAGCTTTCGCAGCTGCCCGCAATGTTATCCTCGCTAAAGCCGCAGGACATGATTTTCGTCCTTTCCCAATATGCGGTGAACTACGCAGACCGCGCATTGCGTCCACAGGCCCAACACTGGCCTGATTTTGTAAGCTATTATGCTATTGGGCGTACCACGGGTTTGCTGATGCATCGCGCGACCAGCCTGCCGATTATTTATCCGCAGGACGGTGAAACCAGTGAAACGCTGTTGAACCTGCCAGCACTACACGCAATCGAAGGTCGCAATGCCCTGATTTTGCGAGGAAATGGCGGACGCGAACTCTTGGCTGATACGCTGAGGGAACGAGGCGTTAACGTGAGCTATTGCGAGTGTTATCGGCGCAGCCCGATTTATTACGATGGCAGTGAGCAAAGTTCCAGCTGGCAGCGCGCCGGGGTGAATACTCTGGTGGTTACCAGCGGAGAAATGTTACAACAGTTATATACGTTAGTTCCTGATTACTATCGAACAAGCTGGCTTTTAAGCTGCACGTTGATTGTAGTCAGCGAACGTTTGGCAACCCTTGCCCGCCAACTTGGCTGGCAAACTATTAGGGTTGCAGATAACGCAGATAATGATGCGCTGATCCGTGCATTAAAATAACCTGACTAAGGGACGTGCCCAGATGACGGAACAAAAAAATCCTTCCGCAAAGGTAGATGAAACTCATATTGCGGTTGAGAGCCCCCAACAGCCAGACATTGCTTCTCGTGAAACCGTACAAAAAGAAAAACGTACGGGACCGGTGTTAGGTGCGATCGCCATTGTGCTGGTGATCGCCCTTGGCGCAGGCATTTATTATTACGGACACCAACAGGCTCAGGCGAACGTTGCCGCCAATGAAGCACTGCAGGACCAGCTGGCGGCGTTGAAAAACAGCCAACAGCAAGACAAACAGCAAATCAGTGACTTGTTAAGCCAGCAGGATAAATCGCAGCAAGCGGCCGCCAGCCAGCAGGCTTCGTACAACCGCCAACTCAGTGAGTTGCAGGACAAGGTTGCTACCATCTCCGGTAGCGATGCTAAAACCTGGATGCTGTCGCAGGCTGATTTCCTGGTTAAACTGGCCGGAAGAAAGCTGTGGAGCGATCAGGATGTCACCACGGCCGCCGCGTTGCTTAAAAGCGCCGACGCCAGCCTGGCCGACATGAATGATCCCAGCCTGATCGGCGTGCGTAAGGCAATCAATGATGACATTGGTAGCCTGGCCGCGGTCACTCAGGTAGATTTCGACGGTATCATCCTTAAGGTCAATCAGCTTTCCAATCAGGTCGACAATCTGCGCCTGGCTGACAACGATACTGACGATTCACCGATGGACAGCGACAGCGGCGAGCTTTCGGGTTCTCTGACTGAATGGCGTCAAAATCTGACCAAGAGCTGGCACAACTTTATGTCAGATTTCATTACTATTCGTCGCCGTGACACCAGCGCCGAGCCGCTGTTAGCGCCGAATCAGGACGTGTATCTGCGCGAAAACATCCGCTCGCGTCTGCTGATTGCCGCTCAGGCCGTGCCACGCCATCAGAATGAGATCTACAAACAGTCTCTGGAAACCGTCTCAACCTGGGTTCGCGCCTACTTTGATACCACCGATCCTGCGACCAAGGCGTTCCTTGCCGACCTCGATAATCTGAGCCAACAGTCTGTTTCAATGGACGTTCCTGACCAGCTTAAGAGCCAGCCAATGCTGGAAAAACTGATGCAAACGCGCGTGCGTAATCTGCTTCAGCAGCCTGCTGCCGCGACGACTGGCAACGCAACGACTAGCAAACAGGGGGAATAACGCATGCTACGTGTTCTCATACTGTTTCTCATCGTGATCGCCGGAATTGTTGTCGGGCCAATGCTGGCTGGGCATCAGGGCTATGTGCTGATTCAGACGGATAACTACAACATTGAAACCAGCGTCACCGGCCTGGTGATTATGGCGATTCTGCTGTTTGTCGTGCTGTTCCTGATCGAATGGCTGCTGCGTCGCCTGTTCCGCACGGGAGCAAATACTCGCGGCTGGTTCGTGGGTCGCAAGCGCTCCAAAGCGCGCAAACAGACTCAGCGCGCCATGATTAAACTGGCAGAAGGCGATCATCGTCAGATGGAAAAACTGCTGGCCAGCAATGCCGCCCATGCCGATCAACCAATGGTCAACTATCTGCTGGCTGCCGAAGCCGCTTCACAGCGTGGAGACGAAGTGCGTACCAATCAGTATCTGGAGCGCGCCGCAGAAATTGCCGATACCGATCAGCTGCCGGTGGATATTACGCGCGTACGCATTCAGCTGGCGCAGGGTGAGATCCACGCCGCGCGTCACGGTGTCGATCGTCTGATTGGCCTGTCGCCACGTCACCCCGAGATCCTTCGTCTGGCCGAGCAAGCCTATATGCGCACCGGGGCCTACGCATCGCTGATGGAAATTCTGCCGTCGATGGCGAAAGCTAACATCTATGACGAGGACCAACTGCAACGCGTTCAGGAGCAGGCGTACGTTGGTATGATGAATCAGCTGATGGCCGAGGAAGGTAGCGAAGGCCTTAAGCGCTGGTGGAAAAATCAGAGCCGCAAAACGCGTCATGAACCTGCACTGCAAGTGGCCATGGCTGCCCATCTGATCCAATGCAACGATCACGACCTGGCACAGGAGGTCATTCTTGATGGCCTGAAACGCCAGTACGACGATCGTCTGGTCGCGATGCTGCCTAAGCTGCGTTCTGGGCACTCAGAGCAAATCGAGAAATTCTTGCGCCAGTCTATCAAGCCAAATGGGGCAACCCCGCTGCTGAGCAGTACACTGGGACAGGTTATGCTCAAGCATGGCGAGTGGTTACAGGCAAGCGAGGCGTTTCGTGAAGCGCTGAGACAACGTCCTGACGCCTATGATTACGCCTGGCTGGCCGATGCGCTGGACAAGCTGCATAAACCGGCCGAAGCGGCGGAAATGCGCCATCAGGGATTGATGCTGACGATTAATAACTCGCAGCAGCCGTAGTCTTCAAGACCTGATATGAGGCTCGCCATTGGCGGGCCTTTTTTTCGCCCTAACGAAAACCTCTGGCAAACCGCAGGCAAAAAAAACACTTGCCGGAGAGACAAGTGTCAAAAACAATCAGGTCTTAGACAACAGGGGTAGTGTCACACTCAACGTTTTGCCTGCTGGTTGATAATAGCTGCAAACAGGTGCAGAAATTATCGGGCAGTTAGACAAGAGACACTGTAATTTGGCTCTGCATCATTCCCAGGGATATGAAGCTACGCAATCATATAAAGTGGAATGAGCATCTACGGTTTAGATATTGCAGAAGGCGTGCCAGATCTGTCAGTAAAGCCTTCTCCTGGCTCAATAAATATTTATCCAATTGATTTATATAGAATAATAAATCTGATTTTATTAAATCATTTTAGAATCAGGCTTAACTGACTGTAAAAAAACAGCTTTTTGGACTCCAACCTGTCGTCTGCCAGAGACAGTTATCCGAGTTGTGATTTTTATCTTTTATTTTTCATGGAGATAAATGTCTCCTGTCAGCGACAACTCCAGGAAAAGCACAGGTAAACGCCGACGACTCATCATCGGCCACAGCCAATATAACATTTAAAAACAGAGGCTTAAGTTAGGGTGTCGCTTAAAAGGTACAGAAGGAGAATAACGGGATGAGCTCGGGAATATCAGCGAGTCTGAGCGGAAGCTGAAAAACAAAAAGCCCCGCATTTCTGCAGGGCTCTTTATTTGAATTGGTCGGCGAGAGAGGATTCGAACCTCCGAC
>CAWUIY010000033.1:0-23101 GCA_963922555.1 uncultured Serratia sp.
ATGGTTTGTTAGCCGGGGAACTCTGCAAAATGATATGCCGGAAGTCCGCGAACATCTGGCCCGCTATCATCTTAATATCGAGACCAAGCCGCGCTATGGCATGAAGCTGTTTGGTTCCGAATTGGCAATCCGTGCCTGCCTGACCGACCTGCTATTTCAGCTTAATAGCGATGACCAAATCAGCCCGTTCCTCAAGGCTGAAAGCCTGGAATCCGAGGCACTGCAGCCTTTAACTGATTTCATGCATCAGCTGTTGTTACAGTCTTCGATTCAACTGACTGACGAAGGCGAAAAGTATTTAATCCTTTACTGTGCCGTGGCGGTAAAGCGGATTGCTGGCGGATATCCGTTGACCGACTTTGATGCAGAAGAACAAGAGCCGGGTGTTAAAAGTATCTCAGTCAAGCTGGCTGCCGAGCTGAAAAGAATGGTCGGTAAAGAAATTCCCACAGCCGAAGAGGCTTATCTGCGCGTTAATATTGCGGCCAGAAGAGTGCAAAGCATCTTGCCGACTGATATTAACGCTGATGATGAAGAGTCCCTGGTTGACTATATCCTGTCTTATATCAATGCCCACTATAATTATGATCTGCAAGGGGACAAGCAGCTTAGGTCCGATTTGCTGACCCATATTAAGGCGATGATTACACGGGTTAAATACCAGATTAATATTCCTAACCCTCTGCTTAATAACATCAAACAGCACTATCCAATGGCCTATGACGTCACGCTGGCAGCGGTTTCAAGCTGGGGAAAATATACCCCTTATAGCCTGAGTGAAAATGAAATTGGCTTTTTGGTGCTGCATATCGGCGTGGGTCTGGAGCGGCATTACAATATCGGCTATCAACGCCATC
Organism: uncultured Serratia sp.; assembly: GCA_963922555.1. GTDB lineage: Bacteria > Pseudomonadota > Gammaproteobacteria > Enterobacterales > Enterobacteriaceae > Rouxiella. The sequence goes on from CAWUIY010000033.1 coordinate 858, forward strand.
CACAGGCGATGCTGGTGTGTGATACCGGTAATTCCACGATTCGTATGATTCAGGCACAGATTAGCCGCAAGTTTCCACAAATTGTGATTACTCGCGTCATATCGCTGCGAGAGTATGAACAACTCCAGCATATCGACGAAGATTTTATCATTGCTAATGCGCGGGTTGCAGAGCGTAATAAGCCTGTAGTGGTGCTTTCACCTTTCCCCACCGAGTTCCAGATGGAGCAGTTAGGTAAACTGGTGCTGGTGGATCGCACTCGGCCTTACATGTTGGAGAAATTTTTCGATCAGCGCCATTTTATGCGTCTGGATGAACCGATGACTCAGGCACAGCTATTCCGTAAAGTCTGCAGCCAGCTTGAGGAGGAGGGGGTTGTCGATGAAGAGTTTCACCCTTCGGTGGTTGAGCGCGAGGAGATTGTTTCAACCATGCTGGGCGAGGGGATAGCGCTACCGCACTCGCTAGGACTGCTGGCCAAAAAAACGGTAGTGATCACCGTGCTTTCGCCGCAGGGAATCAAATGGGGCGAGGGTGAAACCGCGCACGTCATCTTTTTGCTGGCGATCAGCAAGGCAGATTATGAAGAGGCAATGGCTATCTATGACCTGTTTGTCACTTTTGTGCGTGAAAGGTCGATGAGCCGCCTGTTAACCAGCGAAAGCTTCGACAGCTTCAAGGCAATTGCGATGGACTGTTTGAGCAGGATTTAGAAAGGGTTTTGCAGCTAACAGGGTAGCTTTCGCCGCCCTGTTTAAACGCTTAGTCTTCATCAAAGCCTGAATTAATCAGGTTGATAACCGCTTCAAGAGCTTCTGCCTCGTCGGGGCCGTTAGCTTCGATTTCGATTTGCTGACCTTTAGGAGAGTCGAGCATCAGCAGGGCAATCACGCTGCTGGCCTCGGCTTCGATACCGGCATCGTTGCGCAGCATGACTTCCGATTCAAAACTTTGCACCAATTCGAACAGCTTCATGGCTGGCCGAGCGTGCATTCCCAACCTGTTTTTTATCTCAACTTTTTGTTTTATCGACATAACTTTTACCGTTGTAGGGGAGAAGCGTCACGATTTGCGTTTTTCAAGCGTGCGATGGCGCGACTGCACGTTTTTGCCACGGGAACGAAAATAATCTGCAAGCTGTTCGGCCACGTAAACAGAGCGGTGTTTGCCGCCCGTACAACCGATTGCTACCGTTAGATAGCTGCGATTATTGGTTTCCAGCATCGGTAACCATTGCTCGAGATAGCTGCGAGTCTGATAAATAAAATTATGGACTTCGGTATGGCGATCGAGAAATGCGGCGACGGGTTTATCCAGGCCAGTCATTGGACGTAGTTTGGGATCCCAGTGTGGATTTGGCAGAAAACGCACGTCGAACACGTAATCGGCATCAATGGGAATGCCGTGCTTGAACCCAAAGGATTCAAACACCATCGTCAGTTCGCGTTCGCGCTTGCCTAGCAGGCGAGTCCGCAGCATTTCAGCCAGCTCATGTACCGACATCTCGGAGGTGTCGATAATCAGGTCAGCGCTTGAACGCAAGGGTTCAAGGAGTTCGGCCTCTTGATCGATAGCGCTTTCAAGTGACAGATTTTTACTGGAAAGAGGGTGCAAACGCCGGGTGTCACTATAGCGACGGATTAGCGTGTTACGATCGGCATCCAGGAACAGCAATTGCGGTGAGAAGCTGTCCGGAAGCTGAGTCATGGCATGTTCATAAACTTCAGGCGTCTCTGGCATATTGCGGACGTCGATACTCACAGCGGCTGACGTATTACGGTCAGCCAACTCACGGGCGAGCTGGGGCAGTAAAACCACCGGCAAATTATCAACGCAATAAAAGCCCATATCTTCCAGCGCACGGAGGGCAACGGACTTCCCGGAACCAGAACGGCCGCTGACAATCATCAGCACCATTATCATCTCTCCCAAAAAATACTTATATCTTTCAAGTTATAGGGCTGTTACTCGTCTTCGGTAATAATCTGGAACAACTCTTCGTCACTTTGCGCACCGCGCAGGCGCCGACATACCGCTTTATCAGCCAGTTTTTTGGCGACCAGAGACAGGGTATGTAAATGGGTTTTACATTGATCTGCGGGAACCAGCAAGGCAAAAAGCAGGTCAACCGGCTGGTTGTCCACCGCGTCAAAAGCAATGGGCTGCTCGAGTTGAATGAAAACGCCCACGGCACGCAGGGTGTCCTCTTCAAGCTTTCCATGAGGGATTGCAATCCCAGCACCTATCCCGGTACTGCCCATGCGTTCACGGGTCAGAATGGCATCGAAAATCACCTGTGGCGCAATGTTCAGCTGTTTTGCTGCCAGTTCGCTAATGATTTCCAGCGCGCGTTTTTTACTGGCGCAGTGAACGTTGCTTTTAGTGCATTCGGCATTTAATACCGAGGTCAGCTGCAGTGCTGTATCGTTAATCATCTCATTTTCGCTTAGGCTCATCCCAAAGATTTATCGGCTCGCTCTTTATCCTCTTAACTTGAAGATGCGCCTGTCAGAGGGGCAATTTCAAGGGGCAAAGATAAAAATAGCGAACCGATATAAAGTTAAGGATCAGTGCTGTTTCAGTTTGTCTTTATGCTTATTAAGCTGTCGGGCCAGTTTATCTACCAGGCCATCGATAGCGGCATACATATCCTGATGTTCCGAGGTGGCATGCAACTCGCCCCCGTTCACGTGCAATGTAGCTTCGGCCACTTTTTGCACTCTCTCGACGCTTAATATTACGTAAACCTGGTTGATGCGGTCAAAATATTGCTCGAGTTTTGAAAACTTCTGGTTCACAAATTCTCGCAAAGGTTCAGTAATATCTACGTGATGTCCGGTAATGTTGAGTTGCATAATGTCTTCCTTCTCTGTTGAGGTCAAACCAACTGTTTACGCTGATTTGATGGCGGGATTGACAAAGACTCTCGGTATTTCGCTACAGTGCGTCGTGCCACCATAATGCCTTGATCCGATAGCATAGTGGCTAACTTGCTGTCGCTCAGAGGTTTGACGGGATTTTCCGCCGCGATTAATTTCCTCACCAGTGCGCGGATGGCCGTCGATGAGGCTTCACCACCGCTATCCGTACTTACGTGACTAGAGAAGAAATATTTAAGTTCGAAAATGCCTCGTGGACTGTGCAGGAACTTTTGCGTGGTCACGCGGGAGATTGTCGATTCGTGCATATCCACGGCGCTGGCGATATCTGCCAACACCATAGGCTTCATAAATTCTTCACCGAGATCAAAGAATGCCTGCTGCTGCTCAACAATACAACGTGTCACTTTCAATAACGTGTCATTGCGACTTTCAAGACTTTTAATCAACCACTTAGCTTCTTGCAGGTTACTGCGAATAAATTGCCCGTCGCTGTCGTTACGCACTGAATTGCCCATTGCGGCATACTGCTGGTTGATCTTCAGGCGCGGAATGCTGTCTGAGTTTAATTCTACCGTCCAGAGCTTACCGACTTTACGGACTAAAACGTCGGGGATCACATATTCTGACTCGCCGGTGTTAATTGATTGTCCGGGTCGTGGATCCAGAGACTGAATCAGCTGCATCGCCCCTTTAAGTGTATCTTCTTTTAACCTTGTTGAACGCATTAGTGCACGAAAATCGTGATTTGCCAGCAGATCGAGATGTTCACTGACAATCAGGCGCGCTTCGCTCAAAAACAGGGTTTCAGGAACGTACTGAGAAAGCTGTATCAGCAGACAATCACGCAGGTCTTTTGCGGCAACGCCGACCGGGTCAAAGCGCTGGACGCGTTTTAGCACCGCTTCGACTTCGTCCATGCTGACTTCTTCATCGCCAATACTTTCGAGAATGTCATCGAGGGAGATGGTCAGATAGCCGGTATCATCGACGGCGTCGACGATGGAGGTAGCGATTGCGCGATCGGTATCCGTGAACGGCGTTAGCTCGACCTGCCACATCAAATAGTCTTGCAGTGTCTGAGTCGTTTCACCCTGGTAAACCGGCAGTTCATCATCGCTATAATCGTTGCCGGTGCCAGAAGGCGTGCCTGCGGTGTAGATTTCATCCCAGGTGGCGTCGAGGGGAAGCTCCTCGGGCATGTCTTTCTGCTCGAGGGCTTCGCGAGTGTCGAGCGCTTCGCTTTCACTTGTTTCTATCGAATCGATTTCATCATGCAGATCGGATTGTTCCAACAGCGGGTTGCTTTCCAGCGCCAATTGTATTTCTTGCTGGAGTTCAAGCGTGGACAGCTGCAACAGGCGAATTGCCTGCTGTAGCTGAGGAGTCATTGCCAATTGTTGGCTGAGCCTGAGTTGCAAACCTTGCTTCATATCTTGGATTTTTTCCGTTTTTAAAAATTCGCGGATAACGTAGATGATTAAAGACGGAACGCTTCACCCAGATACACGCGTTTAACCTGCTCATCTTCCAGAATTTCTGCCGGTGTGCCGTGGGCAATCAAATGCCCCTGGCTGACGATGTAAGCACGCTCACACACGTCGAGCGTTTCACGGACGTTGTGGTCGGTGATTAACACGCCGAGTCCACTGTCGCGCAGGTGTTCGATAATCTTTTTGATATCGATAACCGAGATGGGGTCAACACCGGCAAAAGGCTCATCCAGCAGGATAAATTTAGGGTTGGCGGCCAGCGCACGAGCGATTTCAACACGGCGGCGCTCGCCACCCGACAGCGCCTGTCCGAGGCTATCGCGCAGGTGCGAAATGTGGAATTCTTCCATCAGCTCGTTGGCGCGAGCAATGCGCTGCTCTTTATTGAGATCGTCACGGATCTCCAGCACGGCCATCAGGTTATTGAACACGCTCAGGCGACGGAAAATCGAGGCTTCCTGCGGCAGGTAGCCAATTCCTCGACGTGCGCGAGTGTGCAGAGGAAGCAGGCTGATATCTTCGTCATCAACCACAATTCGCCCTGCATCGCGTTGAACGATACCAACCACCATGTAAAAGGTGGTGGTTTTACCTGCGCCGTTAGGCCCCAGCAAGCCGACAATTTCGCCGGACTTAACTGACAGACTCACGTCTTCAACAACTTTGCGGCCTTTATAAGCTTTAGCCAGGTTTTCTGCGATTAACGTTGCCATAAATTAGTATTTACTCTTTTTTGGTGCTGCAGCCGGTGCGCCAGGAGCAGGGGTTTTTTCCTGCAGCTGTGAAGGGATCAGCACGGTGGTAACACGGTTGCCCTTGTCGCTGAATGCCTGCATCTGCTGCTGCTGCACCAGATAGGTAATGCGATCGCCCGTGACATTGCTGTCCAACTGTTGAAGATAAGCTTTGCCTGTCAGCGTAATCAGATCCTTGTCAACTTCATAGCGGACTTTCAGGGAATGCCCCTGAATCGGCTTGCCGTTGTCCTGCATCTGATAGAAGGTTACCGGATTACCGAAGCCTTCAACAATCTCTTTGCCTGACTGGCCACCAGGACGAACGATGGTGGCACGATCGGCATGAACCAGGATACTGCCTTGTTTGACCACAACATTACCGGTCAGGGTCACGGTGTTGGTGTTGATATCTACAGCCTGATTGTCAGAGGTGACAGTCATTGGCTGCTGGGTATCGGTTTTCAACGCCAGCGCTGGAATGCTTACCGCTAACAGCGAGGTGGTGATCAACAGGTTACGGATTTTGTTTTTTGCTTGGGATTTCATAATTTGTATTTACCTTTTCGATCAACTGTGCGGTTTTGTTCCTCAAGTTTCCACGCATTCTCATGCCGTTAGAGGTGAAACCAGTACCGTAAATGTAGACTTCGTCGTCTGACGCTACGTCCTGTGTGACCAGGTTAACCTGGGCATTGTCTGTTCTTATTCTTTGCAGCTGTGACGTTTCTGGCGTCAGACTGTCAACCTGCACGTGACCATAAAGATACAACATTCTGTCGTTGGTCAGTTTCGCGCGATCGGAGCGAATGGTCCATGTCGCAACGCTGGTGTCTGGATCGTACATAGTTACCACCGGATTGGTGAACCATGAGACCAAATCAGCCGTGTAATACTTAACCTGCTCTGACACCAACCGATAATTCAGTTTGCCGGTAGGATCGTACACTATCGTCACGTTGTGCTGGCTTTGATAGGTTGGATCCTGTGTATTCAGCACAGCGGTGGGTTTTTTATCCGCAGTGTCTGATACCGTCCAGCCAATAAGGATCAGAACCAGCAGGCCGAGCAGCAGAGTCACCCAAAGTTTTGTTTTACTCATATTGACAGCCCTTTGGCGTCCTCCAGCTTGCCCTGCGCCAGCAAAATCAAATCGCACAGTTCACGAACTGCACCGCGTCCACCTGCGATGCGAGTAATATAATCAGCTTTGGGTAACAGGATCGGGTGGGCATCGTTAACGGCAACGGAGAGACCGACTTTCTCCATGACCGGCCAGTCGATCAAGTCATCACCAATATAGGCAACCTGCTCAGGCTGCAGCGATAGTGTATCTAACAGTTCGCGGAAGGCCAAAAGCTTATCTGACTGCCCCTGATAAAGATGGCGGATGCCCAGTGTTTTAGCACGATCTTCCAATAATTTGGCCTTGCGCCCGGTAATGATCGCGACTTCTATGTCTGAAGTCAGCAGGCAGCGAATTCCATAGCCATCACGTACGTTGAAGCTTTTTAATTCTTCGCCATTATTTCCCATGAAAATCAGGCCGTCAGACATTACGCCATCAACATCACAAATCAGCAAGCGGACAGCTTTGGCTCGCTCCAGCACTTCTGCGCTAACGGGACCATAGCAGGTATCCACATTGGCTGCGCTATTACTCATTCGGGCAATTCCTTACGTTACAGGCCAGGTTCTAAATTTCTAAATCAAACAACGCCGGCACGCAGCATGTCATGCATATGTACCACGCCCAGTAAACGGTCGCCATCGGCCACCATCACGCAGGTGATATGCTTTTCCTGCATCAGATTCAAGGCGTCGACTGCCAGCAAACCAGGGCGAACGCGGATGCCGCCAGGAGTCATGACGTCAGTAATTTTTGCATCGTTTACATTAACGCCCATATCAAAGATACGGCGTAAATCACCATCGGTGAATATGCCTTCGATTTTCATTAAATCGTTGGTAATGACCGTCATGCCGAGGTTTTTGCGGGTAATTTCAAGCAAGGCATCGCGCAGTGAAGCATCGCGACTAACCTGTGGGATCTCACTGCCGGTGTGCATAATATCGCTGACGCGCAAAAGAAGTTTGCGACCGAGTGCGCCACCAGGATGGGACAGGGCAAAATCTTCGGCAGTAAAACCGCGCGCTTCCAGCAACGCGACGGCAAGGGCATCACCCATAACCATCACGGCGGTGGTGCTAGTGGTCGGCGCCAGGCCCAGCGGACAGGCTTCTTTTGGCACCTTGACGCAAATATGCACATCTGCCGCTTTGCCCATCGAACTTTCAGGATTGGCGGTCAGGCAAATCAGGCGAATATCCAGACGTTTTAGCACGGGGATCAGCGCCAGAATTTCGTGCGACTCTCCCGAATTGGAAATGAGGATCACAATATCCTGGGTTGATACCATGCCCAGATCGCCGTGGCTGGCTTCACCCGGGTGCACGAAAAATGCAGGCGTACCGGTGCTGGCAAAGGTCGCGGCCATCTTACGTCCAACGTGCCCCGATTTGCCCATCCCCATCACGATAATCTTGCCATTGCAGTGAAACATCATCTCACAGGCGCGAGTAAAATCGTCATTGATGTATTGGTCGAGCTGCTCCAGTCCCTCTCTTTCGGTTAACAACACTTGTTTACCGACCTGGACGAAGTTAAATTTCTCGTTATCAAATGTTGTCATCGTCAATTCCAGTGACTTTGTCTAAACAGCACGATATTTAAACAAATTCTATCAGATCTAAAAGGCAACGCTGCCGGGCATATAGAAAAGCATCGCCAGATAAGCGACAAACCCGCACAGCAACAATGCGCCCGCCAGATGACCAATCCGATGTTTGCGCATCAGGCAAAGTCCGGTAAGCACGACGCTGACAACCAGCATCACCCAATAATCGCGATGGAAGGCGTCAGGGTTAAAATGTCCGGGTGCGACCAAGGCTGGCAGGCCTAGCACCAGACACATATTAAAGATATTGGCACCGATGATATTGCCCAGTGCAATGTCATCTTCACCTTTTATCGCGCCGGCAATAAAGGTCGCTAATTCAGGCAGGCTGGTACCTATAGCTATGACCGTCAGACCGATAACCAGTTCACTGACGCCAAAATAGCGCGCAATGACAGAGGCGTTGTCGACAATCATATTTGACGCCAGTGGCATGATAATAAAACCCAGTGCCAGCCACAAAAATGCTACTGTATTGCTTCCGTCCTGCGGTAACTCGGCCATCTGTTCGCTGGTTAACGTATCCTGGCCAATCTTTTGCGAAATTCTGGCAATCTTTACCATCAGGATCAGGAACACCGCCGCAGCAATAATCAGCAGTACGCCGTCCCATCGACTAAGCTCACTGTCGCTCAGTACGAAACCGCACAGCACAGTGACGACTAACATTAGCGGCAGTTCGCGTCGCAGGATATCAGAACGCACGGAAAGTGGATGAATTAGCGCGGCTCCGCCCAAAATCAGAAGAATATTAGTGATATTTGAGCCGATAACATTGCCTACTGCCAAATCCATCTGACCATTTATCGCTGCGGTAGTTGAGACAACCAGCTCAGGAAGGGAAATCCCTACTCCCACGACCGTCATACCAATTATCAGAGGGGGAATACCGACTGAGGCTGCCAGAACTGAAGCTCCGTACACCAGACGATCGGCGGCATACACTAACAGAAACAAGCCGACAATCATTAGTACACTAGCGAGAAGCATGAAAAATCCTTTATTGGGTATAATGCAATGTTCGTAAGTCTGGCAAGGAACCAAAATAAGTCTGATCAACCTTTATTCCAGGCAAAAGGCCCGGAATGGATTGAAGAGGGTTCCATAATAACGATTACCTTGGCTTCTGACTTTCTGTTTTAACACTTTTAATGCTTCCAGATGCCTATCCGGCGCAAAGTATGATTTTGACCGTCCGGGGCTTAAAAGTAAATCAATGGCAACTTTGGTAACGCAATCGCGGTAAGTTTTTGTAAAATGTCGGGTGTTGGCCTATTGGTTTAGGCCAAATTTATAGTTCGGGTTCTACCCTTAATGGGGATCACATTTTGCGTTCGCCCAAAGGAAGAGACAAATGAGTCAGAGCGATGCGAATTTGGTAGTCATCAAAGGCATGAGTTTCATGCGCGGTGACCGTCCCATCTTCGAAGAGATAAACATGACCGTACCGAAAGGCAAAGTGACCGCCATCATGGGGCCATCGGGGATCGGTAAAACAACCTTGCTACGATTAATCGGCGGACAACTTACGCCGGACAGTGGGGAAATCTGGTTTGATGGTGAAAATATTCCTGCGCTGTCTCGCCGTAAGTTGTACGAATCTCGCAAGAAAATGAGCATGCTGTTTCAGTCGGGGGCACTATTTACTGACCTGACTGTATTCGAGAACGTCGCCTTCCCTTTACGCGAGCACAGCAAGCTGCCTGAAGAGCTGCTGCGTACCACCGTACTGATGAAGCTTGAGGCCGTGGGCCTGCGCGGTGCGGCTGAGTTGATGCCTGCCGAACTGTCGGGCGGTATGGCCCGTCGTGCGGCGTTGGCGCGTGCGATTGCCCTCGATCCTGATCTGATCATGTTCGATGAGCCTTTTGTAGGTCAGGACCCGATCACCATGGGCGTGCTGGTCAAGCTTATCGATGAGTTAAACCATGCGCTGGGTGTCACCTGCATCGTGGTTTCGCACGATGTGCCAGAAGTCCTCAGTATTGCTGACTATGCTTATATCGTTGCTGCTCAGCATGTTATTGCCGAAGGGACTACCGAGGAGCTGCAAAATAACCCAGATCCGCGCGTTCGCCAGTTCCTCGACGGGATCGCCGATGGACCGGTGCCTTTCCGTTTTCCTGCCGGTGATTACAAAACCGAGCTGCTCGGATGATGGAGTTGTATATCAATGTTAATTAGGGCGTTAGCGTCACTTGGCCGCAGTGGTATCGTGACCTGTGCGTCGTTTGGGCGAGCGGGGCAATTGTTGTTCCGTGCGCTGGTAGGACGACCACAGTTTGCCAAACAGTGGCCATTATTAGTCAAACAGTTGTACAGCGTTGGCGTATTGTCACTGCTGATTATCGTGGTATCGGGCCTGTTTATCGGCATGGTTCTCGGTCTGCAGGGCTATCTGGTGTTGACCACCTACAGCGCCGAAGCGAGCCTCGGCATGATGGTTGCGCTCTCTCTGCTACGTGAACTCGGACCGGTAGTGACCGCGCTGCTGTTCGCTGGTCGCGCGGGTTCTGCATTGACGGCTGAAATTGGCCTGATGAAAGCCACAGAGCAGATTTCCAGTCTTGAAATGATGGCAATCGATCCCCTGCGTCGCGTGGTAGCGCCGCGCTTCTGGGCCGGTTTGATCAGCATGCCTTTACTGACCGCCATTTTCGTTGCCGTGGGGATTTGGGGCGGATCGCTGGTCGGCGTCAATTGGAAAGGTATCGACAGCGGCTTTTTCTGGTCAGCCATGCAAAGCGCCGTAGAGTGGCGTCAGGATTTGCTTAACTGCCTGATTAAGAGCGTCGTTTTTGCAATTACCGTGACCTGGATAGCGCTTTTCAATGGTTATGATGCGATCCCGACTTCTGAAGGGATTAGCCGGGCTACGACCCGTACCGTAGTGCACTCGTCATTGGCGGTGCTGGGATTGGATTTTGTGCTGACTGCACTGATGTTTGGGAATTGAGCCATGAAAAATAAAAAGAGTGAAATCTGGGTTGGGGCATTTATGCTCATCGCATTTTGTGCCGTATTGTTCATCTGTCTGAAAGTGGCAAATATTCAATCCTTTGGCTCAGATCCGACTTACCGCATTTATGCTGACTTCGATAACATTGGCGGCCTGAAAGTTGATTCACCGGTCAAAATTGGCGGTGTAGTGATTGGCCGTGTTAACAAAATCACGCTGGACAAAAACATGTCTCCACGCGTGGCGATGGATATCGACCAGAAATACAACCAGATCCCGGACACCAGTTCGCTGGCAATCCGTACCTCAGGCCTGCTGGGAGAGCAATTCCTGGCGCTGAACATTGGTTTCCAGGATCCGGATATGGGCACCACCATTCTGAAAAATGGCGGCACCATTCAGGACACTAAATCGGCTTTGGTTCTGGAAGACTTGATCGGCCAGTTCCTTTACAAAAGCGGCGGTAAAGACGACGCCGCGAAATCGGGTGATGCTGCAGCCACACCGGACAGCGCTGCTACGTCAGGTGCAGCAGATAGCTCTACTGCACCAGAATCTGCGCCTGCTCCATCTGCCCCTGCGGCCAAAGGTAATTAAGAGGAATTTCTATGTTTAAACGTTTAATGGTGGTTGCTTTACTGATGATCGCACCTCTGGCAGCCAATGCGGCTGCTGCGGTCGATAAAACCAATCCTTACAGCGTGATGAATGCCGCCGCTAACGCGACCTTTACCGCACTGAAATCTGATCAGCCGCAGATTCAGAAGGATCCAAACTATTTGCGTACCGTAGTGCGTGAAGAGCTGCTGCCTTATGTGCAGGTTAAATATGCCGGCGCGCTGGTGCTGGGTCGTTACTACAACACGGCGACGCCGGCTCAGCGTGAAGCTTATTTCAGCGCGTTCAATGAGTACCTGCAACAGGCTTATGGCCAGGCGCTGGCGATGTATACCAACCAGTCTTATCAGGTACAGCCTGCTCAGCCCATCTCTGCAGGGACTGATATCGTTGCTATCCGCGTAACCATTACCGATCCACACGGCCGTCCTCCAATTCGTCGTGATTTCCAATGGCGCAAAAATAGCCGCACCGGTGAATGGCAGGCTTATGACATGATTGCCGAAGGCGTTAGCATGATCACCACCAAGCAAAACGAGTGGGCGGACATCCTGCGCACGAAAGGCATTGATGGCCTGACTGCACGTCTGAAATCTGCCGCTGCTCAGCCGATCACCCTGCAGCAGAACAAGAAATGAGTAACGGACTGCACTTTGAATCATTGCAGCAATGCCTGATCCTCAGTGGCTGCCTGGACCGTGAAACGCTGCTTCCTCTATGGGAGCAGCGCGAAAGCCTGCTTAAAGGCGTGACCTGCGTTGACGTCGCACATCTGGAGCGCGTTGACTCTTCGGGCCTGGCGTTGCTGGTGCACCTGCGTGATTTCGCGGGTAAGCACGGCGTGGAGTTGAAGATTTCTGGTATTACCGATCGTTTACGCACGCTGGTCGAGCTATACAATCTGCAAGGGATAATTCCTCTCGAATCGGAGAGTTAGCAATATCCCTGCACGAAATTTTCTGCGATAAATCGCTGTTCAAAACAGGGCCCCTGTCTGAAACTCTCATACAGGGGCTTTTTGATGGTTTAAGAGTTGGTCGGATCCCTATAATATGTTCGGCTATGACTTCCCATACGATTAAAGATTAAACGGGTTTTATGGAAACTAACGAAATTAAAGACGTGCTGATGGCGGCATTGCCACTCGATGAAGCACACGTAACCGGCGATGGCAGTCATTTTCAGGCCATCGTGGTGGGCGCATTGTTTGACGGCATGAGCCGAGTTAAAAAGCAGCAGACCGTTTATGCACCGCTGATGGAATACATTGCCGATAACCGCATTCATGCCCTCTCTATCAAGGCGTATACGCCGGAAGAGTGGCAGCGCGATCGTAAGCTCAACGGTTTTTAAGGGTGACGGGCACGCGTTGCTGCCGGCCATTTTGTTACACCTAAAGAATATCGATAACAGATAAGAGAGCAATAATGGATAAGTTTCGTGTACAGGGCGGAACCCGCCTGAGTGGAGAAGTCACGATCTCCGGTGCGAAGAATGCCGCATTGCCTATTTTGTTCGCCGCACTGCTCGCTGAAGAACCGGTTGAACTGCAAAACGTCCCGCATTTGAAAGACATTGATACCACCATCAAACTCCTGAACCAGCTGGGTACCAAAATCGAGCGTAACGGTTCCGTGTGGGTAGATGCGAGCGGTGTTAACGAGTTTCGTGCGCCATACGATCTGGTGAAAACCATGCGTGCCTCTATTTGGGCGCTGGGTCCTCTGGTTGCTCGTTTTGGCCACGGTGAAGTTTCCCTGCCAGGCGGATGCGCTATCGGTGCACGTCCAGTCGACTTGCACATTACCGGCCTTGAGCAGCTTGGCGCGAAAATCGTGCTGGAAGAAGGCTATGTTAAGGCTACCGTTGATGGACGCCTGAAAGGCGCACACATCGTGATGGACAAAGTCAGCGTGGGCGCGACGATTACCATCATGACGGCAGCTACGCTTGCGGAAGGCACCACCGTTATTGAAAATGCAGCACGTGAGCCGGAAATTGCCGACACCGCCGTATTCCTCAATGCGATTGGCGCTAAAATTACCGGCGCAGGCACCGATCAAATCACCATCGAAGGCGTTGCTCGTCTCGGCGGCGGTGTTCACCGTATCGTGCCAGACCGTATCGAAACCGGCACTTTCCTGGTTGCAGCAGCGATTTCAGGCGGCAAGGTTGTATGTCGTGAAACCCGTCCAGATACTCTGGATGCGGTATTGGCAAAACTGCGCGAAGCAGGTGCCGATATCGAAACGGGTGAAGACTGGATCAGCCTGGATATGCATGGCAAGCGCGCGAAAGCCGTTACCTTGCGTACTGCGCCGCATCCAGGTTTCCCGACCGACATGCAGGCTCAGTTCAGCTTGCTGAACCTGGTAGCAGAAGGCACTGGTGTGATCACCGAGACCATCTTCGAAAACCGTTTCATGCACGTGCCTGAGCTTATCCGCATGGGTGCACACGCTGAAATCGAAAGCCACACCCTGATTTGCCACGGCGTTGAAAAACTGTCTGGCGCACAGGTTATGGCGACTGACCTGCGTGCTTCTGCGAGCCTGGTTCTGGCGGGTTGTATCGCTGAAGGCGTGACTATCGTTGATCGCATTTACCACATCGACCGTGGTTATGAGCGTATCGAAGATAAACTGCGCCTGCTGGGCGCTAAAATCGAACGCGTGAGCGGCGCAGAGTAACGCGCAGTATTGATCGCCTGAGATAACAAAAAAGCCGGTAGGGGAGACCTTACCGGCTTTTTTAATCGCCTAAAATTGAGAGTATCCGGGTTAGTGCTCCGGGTATTCCTGAATCGTCACTTGTAGAGTAATTTTCTTGCCGTTACGGTTGATAACCACCGGGATCACCGAGCCTGGGCGGATCTCTGCAACCTGGTCCATGGTTTCAATCGCCGAAATAGCAGGGCGGTTGTTAACGCTGACAATCACGTCTTGTACCTGGATACCCGCATTGGCTGCAGGGCCATTCGGCGTGACCTCGTTGACCACAATACCCTGCAAATGATCGACATTGGTGGTTGGATCATGCAGTGGTGAAGCTTCGCGCCCGGCAATACCGATATATCCACGAATAACGCGGCCATCGCGGATGAGCTTGCCCATGACCTTGGTTGCCAATGCGGTCGGGATCGCAAAGCCAATCCCTTCAGGCGTTGGGCCATCTTTATTCTGGTCAAACGACAGAGTGTTGATGCCAACTAACTCGCCTAACGAGTTCACAAGCGCACCACCGGAGTTACCCTGGTTGATTGCCGCATCGGTTTGCAGGAAATTCTGGCGACCAGAAGGGCTAAGGCCGATACGCCCGGTCGCGCTTATGATGCCCTGAGTGACTGTTTGGCCGATATTAAACGGGTTACCGATCGCCATCACGATATCTCCCACGCGAGGCACGCGTTTTGAGTTGATCGGGATAACTGGCAGATTAGCGGCATCAATTTTCAACACTGCCAAATCAGTCAGACTGTCAGAACCGACCAGGAGCGCATCGAAAACGCGTCCATCCTGAAGGGCGACAATGATTTGATCGGCGTTATTGATCACGTGCTTGTTGGTAAGAATATAGCCTTTATCATTCATAATAACGCCTGAACCCAGGGTGCGGATCTGCAACTCGTTCTGAGAAGAATCACCCATGTTGCGGTTGTAGACGTTAACGACTGCGGGCGCAGCAAGACGAACACCCTCGTTGTAACTGGCAGGCTGTTCACTGTGTTGACTAAAATCATGTTCGAACATCGGTTCGACGATGGTTTTGCGCAACCTCGGCACGACGGCCAGCAAAATGGCGGCAACGATTAAACCGATGAGCGCGGATCGCAATAGCTTAACAAACATGAGGTTTTCGGGATCGTGAGAAAATGTCATCAAAGGATAGCACGAAGTGTTTGGGCGTAGTCTACACCACACCCAATAAACTTGATTTTACCCTTCGTATCTGAAGCCTTAGCCGCAAAACTTTCGCAAGCCGACCCGAATCCTACTGTATAAGCTCATCGGGCCAACTTGTCTGGCTTCTGGCTACAACCGCAATGACTTTGGCTGTAATTTGAATAAATTACGGCATCAGCAGATAAATACTCTGTCCTTTGCGCATCACGCTGATGGCAATCAGGTCTGGTTTGCTTTCCAGGACTTTACGCAAGGCATCCAGGTTGTCGATTGCTCCGCGGTTAACGGCAACGATCACATCGCCGGTCTGGAAGCCAACCTGATCTGCCGGTGAGCCTTTCACCACGTCTTGCACCAGTACGCCTTTGCCGGTTTTGCTGTCAACATCGGATAGCGTCGCACCGGTGAGAGCCGGGTTGATTTTCTCCAGCGCTACGGCAACTTTAGGGCTGGCGCCCAGCGTGACGTCAACGTCCATGGCCTTACCCTCGCGTAAAATACCCAGCTTAACGACAGTGCCAGGGCCGAGAGAGCCTACCTTGGCACGCAGCTCGGCAAAGCTGCTCAATGCCTGACCATCAAGGGTCACCACTACGTCACCGGATTTAATCCCGGCTTTTGCAGCGCCTGATTCCGGTAGAACCTCATTGACGAAGGCACCACGCTGGCTGTCGAGCTTAAAGGCCTTGGCGAGATCTGAAGTCATCTCGCTGCCGCGGATACCCAGCAGTCCGCGTTTGACTTGCCCGGTCTCGATCAGCTGCTTGCTAAGGTTTTTGGCCATATTAATAGGGATGGCAAAGCCGATCCCCATGCTGCCGCCCTGCGAGGAAAGAATCGCGGTATTGATGCCAACCAGCTCGCCGTTAAGATTAAGCAACGCGCCACCCGAGTTACCGCGGTTAATCGAGGCGTCAGTCTGAATAAAGTTTTCCAGCCCTTCCAGATTCAGGCCACTGCGGCCAAGGGCGGAAATAATGCCTGAGGTAACGGTTTGCCCGAGGCCAAATGGATTACCGACGGCCACCGCGAAGTCGCCAACGCGCAGTTTGTCGGAGTCGGCCATCGGGATCTGGGTCAGATTTTTAGCGTCTTTCAACTGGATGATGGCGATATCGGACTGATCGTCTTTGCCGATGAGTTTGGCGTCATACTCGCGGCCATCGTTAATCTGTACCGTGATTTTGTCAGCATTGCTGACCACGTGATTGTTAGTCAGCACGTAGCCTTTGGCGGCATCGATGATAACGCCCGATCCGAGGCCTTCAAATTTCTGGCCACCTTGCTGTTGGGCGGGGGTGTCCGGGCCGAAGAAGAATTTAAACTGCGGTGGAACCTGATCGCTCGGCGGCTGCGTACCTGTTACGCGCACGCTAACGACGCCCGGCAACACTTTTTGCAGCATTGGTGCCAGGCTAGGCAAAGCCTGTCCTTGTACGGCTACTGGCAGAGCAGCGTTAGCAACCTGAAAAGTAGAGAGGCTTAATCCAAGGCTGATTGCCAGTGCACTGAATAGAAATGATTTTTTCATTTGGATCACTCTCCGAGAATTGCTGCAGGTGACGTGCCAAAAGAGCCAGTGACGGATGCCACTGGCTTGATGCTATTTATTTGCGGATTGGACGTTCGCCACGCAACAGGCCAGAAGCGCCATCGGAATAATCACGAGGCATTTCGACCGGTGCCTGATCGTTGTCGGCTTCAGAGCCGGTCAGGCGGTAGTTGAACGGATTATCTTGCAAAGGCTGATCCGGCAACAGATTGTTAGAGCTTTTCACCATATGCTGATACAGCTGACGATAGTCTGTCGCCATATTATCGAGTAACTCGGCGCTGCGGGCAAAGTGCCCCACCAGCTCCTGACGGTACTCTTCCAGCTCAGCCTTGCTCTTGTCTATCTCGTTTTGCATCACTTGCTGATCGCGTAATTTACGATTGCCAAAGCGCATCGCTACCGCCCCGATGACGATACCGACCACTAATCCAATGAGCGCGTACTCCCAGGTCATAATAACTCCTATTATTGACAACATTGTCCTGTAGGGCTTTTTGGCGTAACTTTCTTACCAACCTTTTTAAACAAAACTTTTACATGGCAAGCTGTACGTCAAACAGATAACCACTATAACCGTTAACCTTGGGTTAGTGGAATCCTGTGGCAACTTTCGCAACGGCCCGCGGTATCCTCGGATGCTGCAAGTGCGTTAAAAGCAGCGAAATAGTGGAAATATCTGCGCTAAACGTCATGAAAACATCGCCATGAATAACTGAAAATATTTTCTCAGGGACGTTCATTATCATGCAATTAAAAACACCGCTCACCTCTTATCAGACTGCACTTGATGCCGGAGAGTTCCAACCGGATGCTGTTCAAAAACAGGCTGTGACCCGTCTTGATGCCATTTATCAGGAATTGGTAGCGAAAAAACCAGCGGAATTGCCCGAAAGCAGCGGCTGGCTGGGTAAACTTTTCAAGAAAAATCAGTCCAAAGCAACGATTCGCCCGGTGCAGGGGCTGTATATGTGGGGGGGCGTTGGGCGCGGGAAAACCTGGCTAATGGACATGTTTTTCCATAGTTTGCCGGGTGATCGTAAAATGCGCTTACACTTTCACCGCTTTATGTTGCGGGTGCACGAGGAGCTTACCGAGCTTCAGGGGCATTCCGATCCGCTGGAGCTGATAGCCGACCGTTTTAAAGAAGAAACGGACGTGCTGTGCTTCGATGAATTTTTTGTTTCGGATATCACCGACGCCATGCTGCTGGCGACGCTGTTACAGGCGCTGTTCGCCCGAGGCATCACGCTGGTTGCGACTTCAAATATTCCGCCAGACAATCTTTACCGCAATGGGCTTCAGCGTGCGCGTTTCCTGCCAGCGATCGCATTAATTAATGAGTATTGTGACGTGATGAATGTTGATGCTGGTATCGATTACCGGTTACGCACGCTGACCCAGGCTAACCTGTGGCTGACGCCAGAGTCAGGGCAAACGCTCCACGATCTTGGCGCGTCGATGCAGCAGATGTTTGGCAAACTGGCGGGCAAAGCGGGTGAAGCGAAAGAGTTGCAGGTCAATCACCGTCCGTTAAAGGCCATTGCCTCTGCGGACGGCGTGCTGGCGGTGGATTTCCACACCCTGTGTGAAGAAGCGCGCAGCCAGCTTGACTATATTGCGCTCTCAAAGCTCTACCACAGCGTGTTGTTGCACAACGTGCCGGTGATGAACGCCGATCAGGAAAATGCCGCACGCCGTTTCCTGGCGCTGGTAGATGAATTCTATGAGCGTCACGTGAAGCTGGTGGTCTCTGCCGAAGCGCCAATGTTCGAGATCTATCGCGGCGAGCGCCTGAAGTTTGAATATCAACGCTGCTTGTCTCGCTTGCAGGAAATGCAAAGTGAAGAATATCTCGCTCGCGAGCATCTTCCCTGAGTCTGGTGGTCTTGAGCTTGGTGAAAGATTGAGCAATAAGTGTTCAACTTCGCTACAATGGGCAAAGCAAAAAACTTCGCTTTTTTCCAAAAAAGGGTTCGATCTTTGTTGGGGACTTCTCTATAATCTTGCGACCCCACGTTACAACAAAGTTTTTTTCCCGAAACTTTATAGTGCCGGCAATGGCTATTCGAAGGGGTAGGTTTGCTGGACTGATGGTCGTGTGAACCTCCAATACTATTTTGTAAACTGTGTTTGAAAAAATATAGTTTATAAAAACATATAGGCGTTTGGGTGTTCGCCAACGTGTAACTTAAATTGGGTATGCTTTTAATGAAAACTTTTACAGCTAAACCGGAAACAGTACAGCGTGACTGGTTCGTAGTTGACGCAAGCGGCAAGACCTTAGGTCGCCTGGCCACTGAACTGGCTCGCCGTCTGCGTGGCAAGCATAAAGCGGAATACACTCCGCACGTTGATACTGGTGATTACATCATCGTTCTGAACGCAGAAAAAGTTGCTGTAACCGGCAACAAGCGTAACGACAAGATTTATTACCATCACACTGGCCACATCGGTGGTATCAAACAAGCGACCTTTGAAGAGATGATTGCTCGCCGTCCTGAGCGTGTGATTGAGCTCGCGGTTAAAGGCATGCTGCCGAAGGGTCCGTTGGGTCGTGCAATGTACCGTAAACTGAAAGTTTACGCGGGCAATGAGCACACTCATGCGGCACAGCAACCGCAAGTTCTTGACATTTAATCGGGATTATAGGCAATGGCTGAAAATCAATACTACGGCACTGGTCGCCGCAAAAGCTCTGCAGCTCGCGTTTTCATCAAACCGGGTAGCGGTAACATCGTAATTAACCAGCGCAGCCTGGAACAGTACTTTGGTCGTGAAACTGCCCGCATGGTAGTTCGTCAACCTCTGGAACTGGTCGACATGGTTGAGAAATTTGACCTGTACATCACTGTTAAAGGTGGTGGTATCTCTGGTCAAGCTGGTGCTATCCGTCACGGTATCACCCGTGCACTGATGGAATATGACGAAACTCTGCGTGGCGAACTGCGTAAAGCAGGCTTCGTTACTCGCGATGCTCGTCAGGTTGAACGTAAGAAAGTCGGTCTGCGTAAAGCACGTCGTCGTCCTCAGTTCTCCAAGCGTTAATTTGCCTCCTGCTTCGGCAGAGGATTGGGATTTCGGTTCCATCCAGGCATTACGCTACAAAAACCCGGTCTTGTACCGGGTTTTTTTTCGCCTCAAAACCCTTGTTTTCTGCCGCTAATCACTCTCTGAAAAACATTTCCATACGAAATCGCATCTGACATCCCCACAGAACGAGCAAAATCTGGTAAACTATCACACACTTTTGCGCCTGTTCGCCGAGCCGTGAACCTTGCTGAACCTGCTGGCTCTGTTTCCCCGCTTTGGCTTATCTACGAAACTGTGGGTTACAGGTGAGATGTGCCCGAACTACGATGGGCATGATTATTCAGGATAGCAGCCTGATAGTGGCTATTCGCAGTATAATTCTAGATAAACTTGGAGGTTTTCATGGCTGTCGCTGCCAACAAACGTTCGGTGATGACGCTGTTTTCTGGCCCGACCGACATTTTTAGCCATCAAGTACGTATCGTACTGGCGGAAAAAGGTGTAAGTGTCGAGATAGAGCAGGTAGAAATGGATCACCTGCCACAGGACCTTATTGACCTCAACCCGTACCGCACTGTGCCTACGCTGGTCGATCGTGAGCTGACCCTTTTTGAATCCCGCATCATCATGGAATACCTTGATGAGCGTTTCCCGCACCCACCTCTGATGCCGGTTTACCCGGTTGCCCGTGGTGAGAGCCGTCTGATGATGCATCGCATCGAAAACGACTGGTACTCTCTGCTGCGTCAAATTGAGCAGGGTTCTGCTGCCGAGGCCGATTCAGCACGCAAACAGCTGCGTGAAGAACTGCTGGCTATCGCGCCAATCTTCTCTTACATGCCTTACTTCAAAAGCGAAGAATTTAGCCTGGTCGATTGCTACCTGGCTCCGCTGCTGTGGCGCTTGCCTGAACTGGGCATCGAGCTGTCTGGTGCCGGTTCTAAAGAGCTTAAAGGCTACATGACTCGCGTATTTGAACGTGATGCATTCCTGGCGTCTTTGACTGAGCCAGAGCGTGAAATGCGCCTGAACGGTGCCCGAGGTTAAGTTATGGAGATGACAGAGATGTCTCCGCGCCGTCCCTTCCTGCTGCGTGCATTCTATGACTGGTTGCTCGACAACCAGCTGACGCCGCATCTGGTGGTCGACGTCACCCAGCCGGGTGTGAATGTGCCGATGGAATTTGCGCGTGACGGGCAAATCGTTCTCAATATTGCGCCGCGTGCGGTAGGCAGTCTTGAGCTTGGCAATGCCGATGTTCGTTTCAACGCACGCTTTGGTGGCGTACCGCGTGAGGTCTTCGTACCTATTGCAGCGGTATTGGCTATCTATGCACGTGAAAACGGCGCAGGCACGATGTTCGAACCTGAGCCGGGCCTCGATGGCGAAGGCGAGTTCGAGCACCTTGAAGAGCAAAATACTGAACCGACTATGTCAGTGATTGACGGCGACCTGCCTGATAACACCGAAGACGGTGATGATGAGCCGCCAACGCCGCCGCGCGGTGGGCGTCCATCGCTGCGCGTCGTTAAATAAGTTTTCGACGCCGCTCAGAGCATAAAAAAAGAGACCGCATTGCGGTCTCTTTTCACATCTGCTACTTGCAGTCTTAGACTTCGAGGAAGCACATAATGCCATCAGCGGCTTTACGACCTTCTGCAATCGCAGTCACAACCAGATCTGAACCGCGAACCGCATCACCACCGGCGAAAATTTTCGGGTTGCTGGTCTGGAACGCATTTTCGCTGCTCTCTGGAGCCACAATGCGGCCCTGGCTATCCAGCTCAACGTCGTGCGCGGCCAGCCATTCCATTTTGTGTGGACGGAAACCAAACGCCATAACCACAGCGTCGGCATCCATCACGTGCTCTGATCCAGCAACGATTTCTGCACGGCGACGACCCTGAGCATCTGGTGCGCCTAATTCGGTACGCGCCATTTTGACGCCGGACACGCGGCCTGAATCGTTCAACTCAATGCTCAGCGGTTGCAGGTTGAATTTGAATTCAACACCTTCTTCGCGGGCATTCTTAACTTCACGGCGTGAACCCGGCATGTTTTCTTCGTCACGACGATACGCACAGGTGACGTCAGTTGCGCCTTGACGAATCGACGTACGAACGCAGTCCATCGCGGTATCACCACCGCCCAGAACCACAACGCGCTTATGCTCCATGCTGATGTAAGGTTCATCTTCCTGTGCTTCGAAGTTCATCAGCTGCTTGGTGTTGGCAATCAGGAATGGCAGGGCATCGTAAACGCCCGGCGCATCTTCATTTTCCAGACCACCGCGCATGGACTGATAAGTCTCCACGCCCAGGAATACCGCATCGTAT
>CAWUIY010000034.1:0-23042 GCA_963922555.1 uncultured Serratia sp.
CCAGTAAATTATCCATAATCAGGCATCCATGGGCGACAGAGCCTCATTATGCGCAGCCTGAACATCATAGATATTGCTTCAGGTCATTATGATAGGCATTACTGGTCGAGGTGGTTTAACGCCAGCTTTCACTTTTATTGGTCAGGAAGGCGTGCACAAACTCGGGGACAACCTTGCTGGCCAGCCCGTATATGCGCTCATCAAACTGGCTTTCGACCTGGCTCGGCTCGAGATTCAGCTCAAAAGTGTGCGCTCCCTGCACGCGCGCCTCGTGCACAAATCCCGCTGCCGGATAGACATGTCCGGAGGTGCCAATGGCAATAAAGAAATCTGCCTTGGCCAACGCGCTGTAAATCTCGTCCATGCGAACAGGCATCTCGCCAAACCACACCACGTGCGGGCGCAGCGGCGCGGGGAACTGACAGCAGTGACAGCGATCGTCAACCGACAGGTCGTTGGTCCAGTCAAACACCTGCCCTGACTCGGTACAGCGCACCTTCATCAGTTCGCCATGCATGTGCAATACCCGCGAACTGCCAGCGCGCTCATGAAGATTATCAATGTTTTGCGTGACCAGTAAAAAATTGTCGCCCAACGCGTCTTCCAGCGTCGCCAGCGCATAATGCGCGTCGTTTGGCTTGATTTCATCTTGCTGCAACTGCTGGCGACGGGCGTTGTAAAATGCCTGTACCAGCTGCGGATCGCGGCGATAACCTTCTGGGGTCGCGACATCTTCTACTTTATGCTCTTCCCACAGCCCGTCCGCAGCACGGAAGGTACGGATCCCCGACTCGGCCGAAATTCCGGCTCCGGTGAGCACCACAACAAATGGCCTTTTCAGCTCAGCTGCGGCCATGCTGTCGCGATGGAAGATATTTGACCGAAAACGCTGATGGCGTATGCGCTTATTTTTGCGAAACCGACGCAGCCGATGGCGTGTGCGCATATTCACCGCTCCTTTTCTTGACTCGGAAAACCTATTTAATCATTAAGACTGATTACTGACCGCCGCTCAATACTCTTGCAGGATCAATACGGCTGGCGCGACGCGCAGGATACCAACTGGCGAGTAAACTCAATACCAGCGCGGTAGCCAAAACGCTGACCACGTCTAACCAATGCAGTTCCGATGGCAGAAAATCGATGAAATAAATATCACCGGATAAAAACTTGTGCCCAACCAGCTTTTGCAGCACGTTAATAATGTTAGTCAATTCAAGTGAAGCAATCACGCCGATCACCACGCCACAAACGCTGCCGACCAGGCCCGCCATAAGCCCATACCAGATGAACACAGCACGGATCAGGCCGTCTTTGGCGCCTAATGTCCTCAGCACGGCGATATCACTGCTCTTATCTTTGACCGCCATCACCAGCGTGGAGACAATATTGAAGCAGGCTACACCAATTACCAGCACCATCGCCAGATACATAATGGCGCGAATCATCTGGATATCACGATACATATAACCGTAAGTGCCTATCCAACTGCTAATGTAAACGTAGGCTTTTGTGACTTCTCCCGCATCACGAACCAGTTTGTTGGCAGCAAAGACATCATTAACTTTGATGTCGATTCCGGTCACGCTGGTCCCCATTTCCTGATACTGCTGGGCATCTGCCAGCGGCACCATTGCCATGCTGTGGTCGAGCTGGCCGCTGAGTTGCAAGATCCCGGTGACGTGAAGACGAATGCGCTTAGGCTGCAATAGCTTCATTTCAGGATCGCTATTGGGGATCATCACAGTGACCCAGTCGCCCTGTTTGACGTTCAGAGCATCCGCCACGCCTTTACCCAAAATGATTTGCTGCTCACCTGCCCTGAAATTCTGCCAGGCATCACCCTGCACGAAATTGGGTACGGCGCTTACCCGCCCTTCTTGCTGCGGATCGACGCCTTTAACTTGCAGCGCGCGCAGCTTGGCACCGTTTTCAATCAGGCCGCTAAACTGCACATAAGGCGCAGCAGCCACGATACCCGGCACCTTTTCAACGCGGTCAATCACACCCTGCCAACCGTTAAAAGGCTGATTCACAGGGGCAATTTGTCCATGTGGGACGACAGCCAGAACGCGGTCTTTCAGCTCGCGTTCGAAACCGTTCATCGCGCTCAGGCCAACGATCAATACCGCCACGCCCAGCGCGATACCCAGCGTGGAAATGACCGAAATCAGTGAAATCATGCCGCCACGACGGCGGCCCCGGCTAAAACGCAGGCCGATAAGCAGGGAAAATGGCATCGCTGACATTAACGCGCCCCCAGCAGGGTGGAATCCTGCTGTAACTTACCATCGCGCATTTCCAGCTGGCGGCTAAGACGATTAGCCAGTTGCAGGTCATGAGTGACCACCAGAAACGCAGTTCCCTGACGCACGTTCAGCTCACCAAGCAGTTCAAAAATGCTGTCGGCATTTTTCTGATCGAGGTTACCCGTTGGTTCATCGGCCAGCACCAGCGCAGGGTTATTTACCAGCGCACGCGCAATCGCCACGCGCTGACGCTCACCGCCAGATAGCTCGGAAGGACGGTGCTTGCTGCGATGCTCAAGGCCCACGGCGGCCAGCATTTCACGTGCTTTGTCCTGCACTTCTGAGGCCTTGTTTTTGCCAATTAACAGTGGCATTGCGACGTTTTCCAGCGCGGTAAAGTCTGGCAGCAGATGGTGGAACTGATAAATAAAGCCCAACTGGCGATTACGCAACTCGGCCTTGGCCGCTGAAGACATATCATTCAATGACTTGCCTTTAAATACCACTTCACCCGAGGTGGGTGAGTCCAGCCCACCCAGCAGATGCAGCAAGGTACTTTTACCCGAACCAGAGCTACCGACAATCGCCATCATTTCACCAGGTTTAATGGCAAACGAAACGTTACGCAATACGTCAGTATGCAGTTTGCCCTCCTGGTAAGTTTTACAGAGGTTTTCGCACTGCAACAACAAAGAATCACTCATAACGTAAAGCCTCTGCGGGTTGGGCGGCGGCGGCGCGCCATGAAGGGTAAAACGTAGACAATAACGCGATGACCATCGCCACCAGCGCAATAACCACAACCTGCGTCGGCTCGATAGCCACCGGTAATGAAGCGCCGTCAAGCAATACGCCAATCGCAGGCATAATTGTGTTGAGCTGGGTCGCAAGCAGCACGCCCAGCAGCGCGCCGAGCAGCGCGCCGATAATGCCGGCACTCGCGCCCTGCACCATAAAGATCGCCATAATCTGGCGGCGAGTCAGGCCCTGCGTTTTCAGGATCGCCACCTCGCCCTGCTTCTCCATAACCAGCAGGCCCAGAGAGGTAATGATATTGAACGCCGCCACCGCCACTATCAGGCTCAGCAGCAGGCCCATCATATTTTTCTCCATGCGTACGGCCTGGAACAGCTCGCCGCGACGCTCACGCCAGTCTTTCCACTGCGTGCCTTTCGGTAAAGCCTGAGTGCTTAGCGAGTCGACATCCAGCGGCTTGTGCAGATACAGACGCCAGCCGGTGACATTACCCAGCGGATAAAGCATCATGCGCGACGCGTCCTGAATGTTGACCAGCATCTCATAGCCATCAACTTCGCTGTTGGCAGCAAAAGTGCCTGCTACAGTAAATAAACGCTGGCTTGGAATACGGCCCATCGGCGTAAACTGGCTGACGCTGGTGACCATCAGGCGCAGCTGATCGCCACGCTTGACCTTCAACTGCTGTGCGAGCTGGTCGCCAAGAATGACCTTGAACTGACCCGGCTGCAGCTCTTGCTGGGTGACACCGACCAGCGTGTCGGACAGATTGTCTTTTTGCTGCGGATCAATACCCAGCATTACACCAACCGCTACGCTGGCGGGGCTTTGCAGCACCACGTCGCCCGTCGTAAACGGCACAGCCCGACTTACGCCCTGCAATTTTGCGGCGTCATCGTGTGTAATTTGTTGTGGATTCAGCGATCCCTGCGGCGTGGTGATGTACGCTTGAGGCATGAGACCCAAAATATTGCTTTCGAGTTCTTTCTCAAATCCGTTCATCACCGACAATACAGTGACCAACGCCATCACCCCAAGGGTAATGCCAATGGTGGATAGCCAGGAGACAAACCGCCCAAAGCGGTCTGAGGCACGCCCGCGCATGTAACGCAGGCCGATAAATAACGCGACAGGTTGATACATGAAATCCGTTAAGTGCAGTAGCTCATTGCAAAGTGATCAAGGATAATAAAGGCTACATGCGCTTTATGGAACCATTAACGGTGTAACTATGCGGCTTTTATTTATGTAGAGTCGTGTACAAATCGGATTGACCTGATAGTAAACCGCATCGCAAGATACGGTTTATAAATCTGGCCCTTACCGCCGACTAAAGAGATAGCGAAATAGCTTATGCTTCAAAAAATGCCTCAAGGAACGCGTTACTCACTGCCAGAACGTCCCGGCGATACCCGCCAGCTCGGGCAACTGACCGGGTCAACCTGTGCACTGGAGTGCGCGCAAATCAGTGAACGACACGCCGGGCCAGTGATGCTTATTGCTCCCGACATGCAAAATGCGCTGCGCTTACGCGATGAGATCCAGCAGTTTACCGAGCATAAAGTCATCAGCCTTTCCGACTGGGAAACGCTGCCCTATGACAGTTTCTCTCCGCATCAGGAAATTATATCTGCCCGCCTGTCGAGCCTTTATCAGCTGCCGACAATGGAACGGGGCATCATTATTCTGCCGGTGAATACGTTGATGCAACGCGTCTGCCCGCACGAGTTTTTGCACGGCCATGCGCTGGTGATGAAAAAAGGCCAGCGTCTTTCTCGCGACAAGCTCCGTTCACAGCTGGAGCAGGCAGGCTATCGTAGCGTTGATCAGGTAATGGAACACGGCGAGTTTGCTACCCGTGGCGCACTGCTTGACCTGTATCCTATGGGCAGCGACGAGCCGTTTCGCATCGACTTTTTCGATGACGAAATCGACAGCCTGCGTCTGTTCGACGTTGATACTCAGCGTACGCTGAGCGAAGTCGAGTCGATAAACCTGCTGCCGGCACACGAATTCCCTACCGATAAAAATGCTATCGAACTGTTCCGTAGCCAATTTCGCGAGAAGTTTGAAGTTCGCCGCGACGCCGAGCACGTTTATCAGCAAGTCAGCAAAGGCACCTTCCCGGCCGGTATCGAATACTGGCAGCCGCTGTTTTTCAGTCAGCCGCTGAGCAGCCTGTTTAGCTATTTGCCGAAAAATACCCTGCTGCTCAACACCGGCGATCTCGAACATGCCGCCGAGCGATTCTGGCTGGACGTAGTAACGCGCTTCGAAAGCCGCCGCGTTGATCCGATGCGGCCACTGGTGGAGCCAGAGCTGCTTTGGCTGAGAGTCGATAGTCTGTTTGCAGAACTGAAACAATGGCCGCGGGTACAGCTGAAAACCGAAGAATTGCCCGCTAAAACCGCCAACACCAATCTTGACTACCAGACACTGCCGGATCTCTCTGTGGTGCCGCAAAACAAAGCGCCAATGGACAACCTGCGCCGCTTTAATGAATCTTTCCGCGGCAGCCTGGTTTTCTCGGTAGAAAGTGAAGGACGCCGCGAGACGCTGCAAGATTTGCTGGGCCGCATCAAGATCAATCCAACGTTGATTACCCGCATTGAAGAAGCTGTTGCGCCAGGTCGATACATCATGATTGGCGCATGCGAGAAAGGTTTCCTCGACAACGTGAATCAGCTGGCACTGGTGTGCGAGAGCGACATGCTCGGCGAGCGCGTTGCCCGCCGCCGTCAGGATTCTCGTCGGACTATCAATACTGACACGCTGATCCGCAACCTTGCCGAACTACGCCCCGGACAGCCAGTGGTGCATCTTGAGCACGGCGTTGGACGCTACCTGGGCCTGACCACCCTCGAAGCAGGCGGTATCAAGGCTGAATATCTGATCCTGACCTATGCCGGTGAGGACAAACTTTACGTGCCGGTTTCCTCGCTGCACCTGATTAGCCGCTATTCCGGTGGCGCTGACGAAACGGCCCCGCTGCATAAACTTGGCGGTGAAGCCTGGTCAAAAGCGCGGCAGAAAGCCGCTGAAAAAGTGCGTGACGTCGCCGCAGAATTGCTGGATATCTACGCACAGCGCGAAGCGAAGGCCGGTTTTGCCTTCAAGCACGACAAAGAGCAATACCAGCTGTTCTGCCAAACCTTCCCGTTCGAGACCACGGTGGATCAGTCACAGGCAATTAACGCCGTGCTGACCGACATGACCCAGCCGTTGGCTATGGATCGCCTGGTATGCGGCGACGTAGGCTTTGGTAAAACCGAAGTCGCGATGCGCGCCGCGTTTCTGGCCGTTTCCAACAATAAACAGGTCGCCGTGCTAGTGCCGACTACCCTGCTGGCACAGCAGCACTTCGATAACTTCCGCGATCGCTTTGCCAACTGGCCAATTCGTATCGAAATGATGTCGCGTTTTCGCAGTGCTAAAGAACAGCAGACCGTGCTGGAAGAAGCGATTGAGGGCAAAGTCGATATTATTATCGGTACCCACAAACTGCTGCAAAGCGATCTGCGCTGGAAAGATCTTGGCCTGTTGATTGTCGATGAAGAACACCGTTTTGGCGTGCGTCATAAAGAGCGGATCAAGGCAATGCGCGCCGACGTCGATATCCTGACGCTGACTGCCACGCCGATCCCACGCACCCTGAATATGGCAATGAGCGGCATGCGCGATCTGTCGATAATCGCTACCCCTCCGGCGCGCCGACTCGCCGTGAAGACCTTTGTGCGCGAGTACGATAGCCTGGTGGTTCGTGAAGCGATCCTGCGTGAGATCCTGCGCGGCGGGCAGGTTTACTATCTGTATAACGACGTCGCCAACATCGATAAAGCCACCGAACGCCTGGCTGAACTGGTGCCAGAGGCGCGTATTGCCATCGGGCACGGCCAGATGCGCGAACGCGATCTCGAACGCGTGATGAACGATTTCCACCACCAGCGCTTCAACGTTTTGGTATGCACCACGATTATCGAAACCGGGATCGATATTCCTAGCGCCAATACCATCATCATTGAACGCGCCGATCATTTCGGTCTGGCACAGCTGCACCAGCTCCGTGGCCGCGTAGGACGATCTCACCATCAGGCCTATGCTTACCTGCTGACACCGCCGCCGAAAGCCATGTCGACTGACGCGCACAAACGCCTTGAAGCCATCGCTTCGCTGGAAGATCTGGGCGCAGGCTTTGCGCTGGCCACCCACGATCTCGAGATCCGCGGCGCCGGTGAACTGCTCGGTGAAGGTCAGAGCGGCCAGATGAGCACCATCGGTTTCTCGCTATACATGGAATTGCTGGAGAACGCCGTCGAGGCGCTGAAAGAAGGTCGTGAACCCTCACTGGAAGATTTAACCACCAGCCAGACCGAAGTCGAAATGCGTATGCCTGCACTGCTGCCGGAAGAATTTATTCCGGACGTGAATACCCGGCTGTCACTGTATAAACGCATCGCCAGCGCTCGTACCTCGCAGGAGGTCGACGAGCTTCGCGTCGAACTCATCGACCGCTTTGGTACGCTGCCCGACGGCGCACGCAATCTGCTAACCATTGCCATACTTCGCCTGAAAGCCAAAGATCTTGGCATCAAGCGCATCGAAGGCAACGAACGCGGCGGCTTCGTTGATTTCAGCGATAAAAACCGCGTCAATCCAGGCTACCTGATCGGGCTATTGCAGAAACAGCCACAGGTTTACCGCCTGGACGGCCCAAGCAAACTAAAATTCATGCTCGACCTTACTGACCGACCAAAACGCCTGAAGTTTGTCGACGAGCTCCTCGAAGCGTTCGCCGCCAACCAACTCCCCGCCTGATGAGTTGCTAAACAACAGACGCAAAAAAGCCCGAGCTTAGCAACTCGGGCTTTTTATTGAATATTTCTATTTAAATCAAATAATTATTTCATTGGCGAAAGCGCGCTTGGGTATGCCACGCCCCGGTATCTCGATCTCGAATAATGCGTTTAATCAACTACGAG
Organism: uncultured Serratia sp.; assembly: GCA_963922555.1. GTDB lineage: Bacteria > Pseudomonadota > Gammaproteobacteria > Enterobacterales > Enterobacteriaceae > Rouxiella. The sequence continues at coordinate 7,985 of CAWUIY010000034.1, forward strand.
TCAGCTCCAGCTGCCCACTCTTATCCAAAGGGATCCTGGTGCCCGGATCGTGATCCATACGCACTTTACCCTGCTGATCGCCGATTTTGTAGGTCACATCGTAGCCCAGCATTTTTTCCGATTTATCATAAACCGTGGTACAGCGCTGATGCTGCGTCGTATAAGTGTCATTGTCCTGCATACTGCTCTGCACACGGTTACCCGCGTAGCCGCCACCAATGGCGCCCGCTACCGTCGCCAGACTACGACCGTGCCCGCCACCAAACTGATGGCCAATTACCCCACCGGCAACCGCCCCGAGTAAAGAACCCGCGATCTGATTTTCATCCTGCACCGGACGACGATGCGTCACGGTCACATTTCGACATTCCTGACGCGGCGTTTTCGTCGTTTCCTTAATCGGCGTTGCACTCACCACCTGCGCATACTGAGGACCAGAAGAAAAAACGTTCATGCTTGCCACACCTGCAACCCCCAGGGCTGCCGCGACGCCGATCCCGACGCCGGCTAACATTGATTTATTCACAGGACATCCTCCTGAAAGTGATATCACGGTAAATTTTGAGCATTTAGCTTAAAAGGGACAATAAGACATTTGGATAAAACATCAGAAGTGAGAGCATAGAAAATGCCTTTGAGACGATTCTTAGCAAATTAGAATTAACAAACCAGAATCACTGTTGTCAGGCCGCAGGTTTTAAGAGGGGAAATTTTAGAGCGGATTGAGAAAGACTCGAATCGATTCAGCCCCCGATTTAAAAAAAACCGGAGGCTGGACAGTAAGTTAGTGAAGCTTGAGGCGCGGGCGAAGAACCCGGTTGATGCTACCCACAAACATCATCAAACCTGTTTTAACGTAACCGTGCAAAGCAATCTGGTGCATACGGTAGAGAGACACATATACCATGCGTGCCAGACGACCTTCGACCATCATCGAACCCTTGGTCAGGTTCCCCATCAGACTGCCAACAGTACTGAAGCGAGATAATGACACCAGCGAACCATGATCCTTATAAACATAAGGCTTCAAACTACGGCCATTACGCTGAGCAATGATATTGGCAAAACAGCGAGACGCCATCTGATGCGCTGACTGCGCGCGGGGAGGTACGAAACCACCCGCAGGTAAGGCACAAGATGCACAGTCACCAATCGCATAAATATCAGGATCGCGCGTAGTTTGCAGTGTTGGCTCAACCACCAGCTGATTAATGCGGTTAGTTTCCAGACCTGCGATATCTTTCATGAAATCAGGCGCTTTAATACCCGCAGCCCACACCATGAGATCCGCTTCAATAAACTCGCCGTCTTTGGTGTTTAGCCCCTTCTTGTCTGCGCTAGTGACCATTGTTTTGGTCAATACACGCACGCCAATCTTGGTTAATTCCTGATGTGCCGCAGCGGAAATACGCGGAGGCAATGCAGGCAAGATTCGCTCACCGGCCTCAACCAACGTCACGTTCAATGCGCTGTTTTCCAGACCTTCAAAGCCGTAACTGTGCAATTCCTTCACCGCATTATGCAGCTCTGCAGACAGCTCTACGCCCGTTGCTCCCCCACCAACAATCGCAATGTTAACCGTTCCGGTTTTATCGGGATTAGCCGAGTATTTAAGGAACAAATTTAGCATCTCGTTATGGAAACGATGGGCCTGATGCGGGTTGTCCAGGAAGATGCAATTTTCTTTAACGCCAGGGGTACCAAAATCGTTCGAAGTACTGCCCAAAGCCATCACCAGCTGGTCATAACCCAGGTCGCGCTCAGCAACCAGCAGCTCACCGTTGGTGTCACGGATTTCGGCTAACTTGATCGTTTTGTTTTCGCGATTGATATCGGTTAGAGAACCGATTTGGAAAGTGAACCCATGATTGCGCGCGTGAGCCAGATAGCTCAAGGCATCAACGCCGTCATCAAGACTTCCGGTGGCGACTTCGTGAAGCAACGGCTTCCACAGGTGACTGTGGTTGCGGTCGACCAACACTATCTCGGCTTTATTACTGCGGCCAAGCTTGTGACCCAGACTCGTTGCAAGCTCAAGACCGCCTGCTCCACCGCCGATTATCACAATTCTTTTCTTTGCTTCAGTCACTATGACTCCCTCAAATGTAAACCAAATGTTATCTAAGGGTAACGCTATTATCCTTAGATAACATAGGGTTGCTCAAGTTAAATCATCTACACGACTGAGGATAACATGCTGCAGACCGTTCATTATACCAAAATTGATCTGCATCAAGTCGTTTTGAGAACGCCCGGTGATAACAAAAATTTTGCATCTTGCTATTCAACCAGTTAGCACCGGGAATTCAGAGAGGAGAATGGTTACAGCAGATGTAATTAAATGACAGTTCTCACAAAATCATCAAGCCTGTTTGTGTGCCTGCCAACGTGAATCCAGTTCGCTAAGCTGTTGGTGAGATTTTTTCCAACGCTCGGAATCACGTAAATCTTTACGACTCGACTTATGCCATTGCGCACCATGATAAAGCGATGCCACGCTATCGGCTTTCATCGGCGTCAGGTTATCCAGCACGCTGACCGCGCCAGCGCGATTATTACAGACCAGGATCATGTCGCAGCCCGCGTCCAGAGAAGCCTGACCGCGCTCGGAATAGCTGCCCATCACCGCTGCGCCTTCCATTGACAGATCGTCAGAGAAAATGATGCCCTTAAAGCCCAATTCCTGGCGTAGGATTTTCTTTAGCCAATACGGCGAACCGCTGGCCGGGCGGGGATCGGCCTCGGTATAAATCACGTGAGCGGGCATGACTGCATCCAGCATTTTGCGTTCAATTAACTGGCGGAAAATGGCCATATCATGCTGGCGGATAACCTCCAGCGGGCGATCATCACGTGGCGTTTCCTTGTGTGAATCAGCGGTAACCGCGCCGTGTCCAGGGAAATGCTTGCCGGTGACTTTCATTCCTGCTGCATGCATTCCACGAATATAACGCTCGGCAATATCCAACGCTTTTTGCGGATCGGCATGGAAAGAACGCTCGCCAATCGCTGCGCTAATGTGACCAATATCCAGGACTGGCGCAAAGCTTATATCGATATCCATGGCGATCATTTCAGCCGCCATCAACCAGCCTGCTTCTTCCGCTAAACGACCCGCTTCGCGTTCGTCGTTTAACGCTGCAAAAGATTGAGCCGCAGGAATACGCGTAAAACCGTCACGGAAGCGCTGAACACGCCCTCCTTCCTGATCGACCGCTAACACCAGACGCTCACGGGACGCTGCACGAATTTGGCGAATCAGTTCATGTAACTGATCAACATCATGATAATTGCGGGTGAACAGAATCAAGCCCCCCACTAGCGGGTGCTGTAAAATTTCGCGCTCTTCAGCATCCAGCTCGAAGCTGGCAACGTCTAACATGACTGGACCCAAGACCCAATACTCCTGTTCTAAAATTCAGATAATAACTGCTGACGCAGCGGCTGCGCCCAGCCTGTATATCGCCGGTCTGACGTTTGTTGCCAGCGCACTTCAAACCACATCAGCATTAAATAATCGAGCCAGGGCCGCCAGCGGCGCACCTGTTGCTCAAGCCGTGCAACATCACCAAAACCGCCTTGTTGGGCATACGCTTGCAACATGTCCTGCTGCTGCTGCTCACTGTATAGATTGCCGCCAAATAAAGCGGCAAACTCCAACCCAATATCAACCGACGCCGCATATTCCCAGTCGATTAATCTCACGCCTTGCGGACCTTCGACCCAATTTTGAGGATGAATATCCATATGTGCGACAGATAATTTCAATATTCCGGGCAACGGTGTTGCTAGAAATCGTTTATGCAGTGACAGCCACGCCGGTGTTAAACGACGACGGTCAATCAGTTGCCAATAATCAGCAAAACGCCGTTTTATATCCAGTGCATCACCGAGGGGACGACAATCGTGTAAATCTGCCAGCAGCTTAGCCAGTCGTTGCTGGGATTGCACTCCGAAAAAGCGCTTTTCATCCAGCGTCTCACCGGCAATCCACTTCACCACCAGCCAGGGCTGACTCCAGGCATACACTCGGGGGGCAACCTGTTTACTGGCCACGTGACGAAGCAGCCGGTTTTCACGCCGCCTGTCGATTCCCAACTGTTGTTTTTCAGCAGACTGTAAACGAGCAAGATAAATGCCGCTGTCAGTCTCTATACGCCAGCTTTCACTGCTGAGGCCTTCTACAGGACTAAAAATACAACCGGCGGAATAATCCGCCGGAAGATGTTTTTTAACCCATGCCTCGAGGGAAGGATTAGTTTTGATTTTGAACTGCGCCACTGCCCGACCAGACAATTTCGCCAGACTGAACGGTCATAAGTTGCATATCCAGCGTTGGTGACTTCACGTTTCCGCTGGCATCGCTGTACAACACGTATTGGGCATTGACCTGACGTGCCAGTGCAATAGCCTTGCTGCGCGAAACGAGGTTATCGTCGGCAGACAATCCCATTGCCTGTTTGGCTGTTGCCAGCTGCGAAGCGGGAACGACGGTGAAGGTATTGTTAGACGCCAACGCGGTGTGCATTGCATCGGTAATTTTACCGGTTTGCAGCGAACCATTGGTGCTGTTTTTCACGTTATCCAGAAGCAGAACGCTGCCTGCCTGAACGCCGTCAGCTTTAAGCATTTTTGCCACCAGAGGCTGAACCGTTGCACTCCAGTCAATACTTTGCAGTTTTGGTGGTTGTGGAATGGTTTCAACCGGAGGCTGGCCTGATGTTTCAGGAGCACCAATAGGCGGCACAGCCGTGATAGGTGCAGTCGTGGCCGGAGGTGGGGTCTGTGTTTGTTGCTGTTCTTGTTCTTGCTGTGTGGAAATACAACCGCTCAACGCCAAAGTTGCCAATGCCACGAGTAAATACTTTTTCATCAACCCTCTCCGTACGGGATATTAAAGATAGATGTGTACACGCACGCTGTACGCATCAAGATTGCCGTTTAGCGAGTAGATATCAACGCTTGAATCCGCCGGAACGGTGATCGTTCGCGGTTCGGCAAAAGGCAGCAGGTCTAATCCCTGCTTGTCATACCAATAAAAAACATAATGGACTGCTATCGATTTTGACTGATTATTACTGAGCGACAAGGTGGCCTTCTGCCGCCCCTGATCGTTACCCAGCGACGGCGTGCCTGGAATTATACCGGCGGTCAGCACTGGGGACTCCATAATCACGGTTTGTTGATTATTCAGAGCAATGCCCTGTTTAGTGCTACAGCCCACCAGAAAAAACAACACAGCACAAGCCATCAAAAATCGCATACCTTTCCCTCGTTAAACGGCAAGATACCCACCGGTGTGGGTATCTAACGAACCAGCCGCATTTTAGTGCGCCAGCAGAGGGCCTAGATTATGGCCGCCAACCAAGTGCATATGTATATGATACACCACCTGACCGGCGTCTTTGTTGCAGTTAACAATCAAACGGTAACCATTCTCTGCGATCCCCTCCTGCTCGGCAATTTTAGCGGCCACGGTCATCATGCGGCCTAAAGCTGCCTCATGCTCTGCGGTCACATCATTCATCGTGGGGATCAGGATATTAGGAATGATCAGAATGTGGCTGGGGGCCTGCGGCGCGATATCGCGAAAAGCGGTAACCAGTTCGTCTTGATAAACCACATCAGCCGGGATTTCGCGGCGGATAATTTTACTGAAAATTGTTTCTTCGGCCATGACTTCTCTCCATTGATAGCGCTTCACTACTACTTAAGCTGTGAGCGCAGTATGATTCAGCCTTTCCACTATTTTCAAGTTTCTTAAGGTGTTTGCTGGTTTAATCAGCAAAACAAACGAGGGCGGTAATGCCTCATCGGCAGAAGCCTCCCTCATTTGTTAAGACAGATTTTTTATAAACATGCTATCAATCTGGCCAACGATCTAGTGAGCCGGCATCTACAATTGATGAGCTACATTTTAAAAATCCATTTTCATAATAAACTCTTGCCTTGTTTGAAGTGTTGCCATATTGATCTTCAATCCAGAGTCCGTAGGAATGGCTACCAGAAGGGAGTCCACTAACCACTTTATCCGAAGCATTCGCTGTCTTAATTGGAGTATTCGCAAAGGAATTTTGAACGACAACTTTTATTTTGGGATCGCTAACATTATCTATAGACCATCTCACCATGCCTGAATCCTGATCACTAAACGTACAATCAGCACCGTAAAGCTTTAACGAATTTCCAGAAAGCGTTGGGATTTTTGAAGCTGCATTTGAAGTCACGGGCTTCCCTGCTATTCCTTGCTGATTTTTAGGCGTAATTTTCACCGATAGGGTGCCCTTTGCATTACTTCTTAGCACTTTGTAGGTTTTCCTGGTCTGCCCAGAAATCGCATTGCCGTTTTGGTACCATTGGAAGGTCGAAGCATCTCCGCCTCCACCATTGCTTTGGAAGGAGTAATTGACTGAGAGTGTCTCTGCTATTTTTGGTGTGCCGCGGATTTCAACATTAGTCACCTCAGGAATGGCGATGACCGCATCCGTCCATGTATAGGTGCCCTGCCCCTCATCACCTTTGATATTCTTTGGCGTTACTCTCAAATATAGCCGAGAGCCTAAATCAGCTGGCTGAATGGTATAACTCCGCTGCGTTGCTCCGTTTATATCATGCTGCCCTTTACCCCACTGAAAACGGGTTTCACCTTCATCTATGCCCTGCCCGACATATTCATATGTCCCTCTTAGCACACTTCCTACAATCGGTTTGCCTTCAATCCTCACAAACCTTGCTTCTGGAATTCCCCTCACTGGCCCAACATCCTGAGAAGCGTTGGTAGAACCCGTCACTCCACTCTCATTTTTGGGGGTCACTTTAACAGAGATTTTGTGACCGATATCATTGTCAGACAACAGCAGAGAGGTTCTTCCTCTTGCTGAAGCAATCGGCACAGTGTCTCTGAACCATTCAAACTCGGAGTTCCCTTCTGTTGAGCCGTTACCAACATAGTCGTATTTAACCAATAAGGTAGTACCTTCAAACGCTCTTCCGCTAAGGAAGACATTGCGAGCCTCTGGTTTTGTTACCGATACTTTTATTTTATTGGACTTAAGATTATTGCCATATTCACCTAAAGTATTTTGTGGAATAACATCGACATATATTTCATTTCCAGCATCAGCCAGATTTATAACGTAGTCTTTACTCGTTGCGCCGATTATCCACCCTTTATCGTTCATCCATTGGAAACTGGTTTTCCCCTCTGCCATACCGTGGCCAATGTAGGTATATGACGACTCTAGCTTACTTCCAAGGGTTGATTGCCCGGTAATCTTCAAATCTTTAATCTCAGGCGCTCCGTGTTTAACGGTAACAGTAATGCTTACAGGCTCAGGAGCCGCCGTGCTATTGGTTTCTGCCTGACTAATAATGATTCTGGCAAAACCCGCACCAACAAACGTCAGTTCACCGCTATCAGAAACTGTTACTACATCCTTACCATAAGACTTGTAGATGAAAGCACCTTCGTTGCCGCCAATAACTTTCAGCATTTGAGTTGGCGCTCCGAAGTCAACTATCACAGATTCAGCCTGCAATGCAGGTGCATCTTTAACCCCAACGGTGACAGTAAGCGTGGCTTTCTGCCCCTTATAATTAACACTCTCCTCTTCAGTAACGGTTAACGTTGCCGTGCCTTTCATATGCCCTTTCACGTTGCCGTCACTGTCTACGCTGGCGACTGTTTCTTTGTCACTGAGAAAACTTAGTTTGCCGCCGTTGCCGCCCGTTATCTTGGCATTTTTGAACTCATCAATTTTCAGCGCCAGGGGACTTACCTTGAGCGCCGTGCCTGTAGTCTTATTGATATTTACGGCGACGGTGATGTTTTTAGGTGCAGCCACTGTATCGGTAGCAGCCTGACTGACGACGATGCTGGTATTGCCCGCGCCAACAAACGATAATTCACCTTGATTATTTACCTTAACAACGTTTTTATTAAGAGAATCAAAACTAAGTAAACCGTTATTGCCGCCGGTAACTTCCAGCTTTTGAACCGCTGCGCCGAACTCGACAGTCACTGGCTCAGCTTTTAGTGCAGTCGCATCCTTCAGATCAACAGTGACGGTAAGCATTGCCTGCTGGCCGATGTAATTGGTGCTTTCAGCCTCTGTCACTGTCACCTTTGCCTTTCCTGAGGTATGAGCAGTGACTTTGCCATTACTGTCTACACTGGCGACAGTATCTTTATCACTGCGATAACTCAGCGCGCCGCCTCGCTCACCGTTTCCGCCTTTCAGCCTTAAATCTTGCTTTTCTCCCGCTTTTAACGTCATTGGACTCGCGGACAATAGCGGCCCAATTATTTTCCGTACCGTAACCTCGACATCGATGGCTTTAGGAGCAGCAATGCTTTCCGTTGCAGCTTGACTTACGGTGATGTGAGTTCGGCCTGCTTTAACGAACGTCAAAACGCCTTTGCTGCTAACCTCTACAATGCTGTTATCCGCGGATTCATAGCTCAAAATCCCGTTATTCCCCCCTTTAACAATTAGCGGGAGTGGCACGGTACCAAAGTCCCGCAACACGGGGTCTGCCTCCAGCGCGGTGGCATCTTTCATATCGACAGTAACAGTTAGCGTAGCCTTCTGACTGATGTAGTTGGTACTCTCCGCCTCAGTTACCGTTACCGTTGCAAAGCCGAAAGCATGCGCGGTCACTTTTCCCGTATTGTCTATGCTAGCGATTGCAGGATTGGCTGACTCATAGCTAATTTTGCCGCCATTGCCGCCTTTTACTTCTGTATTGTTAGATTCACCAACTTTCAGCGCCAGCGGGCTTACTTTAAGCGCCGTGCCTGCGGATTTTTTGATGTTCACTTTTGCAATAACGTCTTTTGGGGCTGCCGTTGTTGCTGTGGCTTGCTGACTGACAATGATGTTAGCACTGCCCGCCTCGAAAAATGTCAGTTCGCCTGTTGCCGAAACCTTAACAATGCTTTTGTCAGTAGATTCATAGCGGTAAGCCCCGCCGTTGCCGCCAGAGACTTTCAATATTTGAGCCGGTGCTCCAAAGTCAACGGTGACCGATTTGGCCTGAAGTGCATCTGATAGTTTTTTAATTACGTTAACGGTGAAAGTTATCGGGGTTGGCGCATTAACGTTTTGATTGGCATTTTGAGAAACGGTTATCTCAGCCATGCCTGCTTTCTTAGCCACCAGCTTGTCTTGCTCGATAGCAACAATATCTGCGGATTTCGAGGTAAATAGATATTCACCACCTGAAATACCCCCCGTTGGGAGAACGGTTTTACTCTCTCCAACGCTGAGCGTTAAAGCGGGTAACGGATCTATTTTTCCAGCAGAGAACTCCACTCTAATATGGCGCGAGAGTGACTTCATCGCTGAATTTTGAGATGCGCCTTCGCCAGTCTCAGACTCTAAACTTGCCGTGATGGTGTCATCGCCAGGTTTGGTAATTCCCTCATAGCGAATAATCATTTCTCCGTTTGTGTCAGTAACTCCCGTGCGCGTGCTAATGCTGCCAAGACTTGCATTTTTCTGACGCCAAAACACCGTTGCCTTTGAAACAGGTTTATCATTACTGTTTTTAACAATGGCAGTTAAAAATAGCTGCCCTGTACTCGCCTGCGGAAATACGATAACGTCATCGCCTTCCACTGAAGTATTTCCATTAGCAACTAAAAGTTGACTCAATTTTAGTCCTGGAATATTCACGATTTTTTCTACAGCATTTCCCGCGATTTTGTCTTTATTGGTCGGTATTACCTGGAATACAATATCCTGCCCGCGATCTTTGTCGGTGATTTTATAACTTAAGGTCTGGCTTAATATTATAGAACTGTCTTTTGCGTTAAACCATTTAACCGGTGAACCACCGACTATTTCGTCATTTCCTTCGTTATTCACGAAAAGATAACCCGCCGTCAGTGTCTCACCAACATTAGGCGTGCCGACGATACTCAAATTAGCGGCAGCAGGGGCAATATTCCCCGGCAAAACGGTAACTCGATAAGAAGAATTATTGACGGGGGTCTGCCATCTACCTTGTTGAAATTCCTGCGCGTGAATCACTGTTTCTCCGCGTTTTAAGGGCGTAACATACCCGCTATCTAATTCAACCTTGGCTATCTCCTGTTGATCAGAAGTGTATTTTATTACTCCACTATAACCCCCTTTAGCGATATTGCTCTGTCCAGGCTCGCCGGCTTTTAGTATCAAATGATCAGGCATAAAATAGAGCGGGCTAAACAGTTCCTTTCTTTTATATTCCAAAACAATATTATTGTTACGCGTGACAAAGTCTTTACGTGACGAAGCCAAGGCGCTCATTGCCTGGCCCCGCTCTGGGTCGACCTGTTGCTGCATACTCTGACTGAAGTTCCAGGAAAAGTTGACACCCACTTTGTGATCGTTAGGCTGACCAGTCATGAGAGTTTCTTCAAGCATGAAACCGAGCAACGAAATTGGCTGCCATTTCAGCCCAATAGTCAGGCCATAGGGGTCAGCACTGACTCGATCTCGGCTGCCCAAAGCATCAACCTCCTTACCGATCCATTGAAACCACGTCATTTTTGCCGACAGCGGCCTAAAAATTAATGCCTCCAGGTTAATATCCCACCCACGCGCAGCACGTTCGAATAATCCGTAATGCAAAGGATTTTGATTGAACTGCGAATCTTTGGAGTGCTTCCAACCGCTGAGAGGTAAATAGTAATTAACAGAGCTCCTTACACGCTCAGTCCACGCCTCTAATCCAAGCCCCATGCGCTTGTGACCTCGTGTCAGATCTTGATCATAAAAGACATTGGAGCCTAAAATCAGATTATCATTGAGGCTAAAACGATAGCCCAACCCCAAATTCAGCTGATTACGCTCGTTCCAGCGATGAAAGCTCAGTTGTGAAAAGAGAGTATTTTTTTCTGTTTCCATCCAGGGATAAAGGTGATCGAGCCCGAATTCGAAACGGCTATTTCTATTTAGGCCGCTATTAATAGTGGCTCTTACATTCGAATCAGAAAAAGACAGGAGCTGTTCGATTTGTTTCGAGGCTTGGCTATTCAGTGCGCTGGCAGCTTTTGAGGATAGCTGCTGAGATAGCGGCTCCTGAGCTAATGAAGGCCCCAACTGCTCCATGAACGAGGTTAAAGGAAGGGCATCATTTTTATCATTATCCTTAACCTGTTGCTGACTATTATTTTCGGATCCTAAAGATGGAATAGAATCGGAAGAAGCTAATGCAAAATTAAAAGTAACACCCGAGATCATTATAAAAAGCATAATAATCATCAAGGTTTTTTTGGGTTTACCAATTTTGATTTTTTTAGAATGAATCAGACCCTTGAACATATCCATATTGCCTCCGTTGCTTTGGATTAATACTCATTGAATAACTTATTTATTACGAAAACTCAAACGCAAGAAAAAAAGACAACACACCCTTGCTTTAATATTATTTAAAACGCAGTCATCAAAAACAAATTAAATAGAAAACAGAATTGAAATATCGCGGAAATTAATTTTACCCTTATAGCAAAAAATAAGCACCACCTTATAAGCGATAATCGAAACACTAATAATACTTAAAGAAACTAATGGCATAATAATCAACACATTAATCACTAAAAAATAAGTGATTATTAAAAATAAAATTTAAATAATTTTAATAATCAGTGACTACTTTAAGTTATATTTAATAATTAACAGGCTGAATGCATTTTGCTTGATAATTATTTAATCTTAGGAGTTTCGCGATGTTAGCCAAAGCAAGGTAGGTTCAGGATAAGAAGTGGGTAACGGAGAAATAGAAAGGAAAAAAGGCCTGATGAAATTCACCAAGCCCTTAAAGATTTCGAAACGAGATCAAGCCCCGTACCAGGGCTGCCCACACAGATTAATTATTGCGAATATAATCGTCCATGTCAGTTTTCAGATTGTCAGACTTGGTACCAAAGATTGCCTGCACGCCTGAGCCAGCAACAACTACCCCCGCCGCGCCCAGCTGCTTGAGACCAGCCTGATCAACTTTAGCCACGTCTGCTACGCTAACTCGCAAACGGGTAATACAGGCATCAAGATTGGTGATATTTTCTTTGCCACCAAACGCCTTAACCAGAGAGGCTGACATCTCACTCCCCCCCTGGGCTGTTTGAGTGGCCGTCGTGTCTTCACGACCTGGTGTTTTCAAGTTCAGCTTGACGATTAACACACGGAAAATAGTGTAATAAACCAGACCGTAAATGACGCCGACGATCGGGAACAGCCAGATACGGCTGCTATTGCCACTTAGTACCACAAAATCGATTAAACCATGAGAGAAGCTGGTGCCATCACGCATGCCGAGCAAAATACAAATTGGGAATGCAAGACCGGCCAAAATCATATGGATGACATACAGAATCGGCGCAACAAACATAAACGCGAATTCGATAGGCTCGGTGATACCCGTCAGGAACGCGGTCAACGCGGCTGAAATCATGATGCCGCCCACTTTGGCACGATTTTCTGGTTTAGCAGAATGCCAAATCGCAATCGCCGCCGCTGGCAGTCCATACATTTTAAACAGGAAGCCACCTGACAGTTTACCCGCTGTCGGGTCACCCGCCATGTAGCGTGGAATGTCGCCGTGGAATACCTGCCCCGCTGAATTGACGTATTCGCCAACCTGCATTTGGAAAGGCACGTTCCAGATGTGATGCAGGCCAAACGGCACCAGCGCGCGTTCTACGATACCGTAAATGCCAAATGCCACGACCGGGTTCTGATAGGCAGCCCACTGAGAGAAGGTCTGAATCGCGCTGCCAATCGGTGGCCAGATAAAGGACAGGACCACGCCAAGGAAAATCGCGGCCAGGCCTGAAATAATGGGCACAAAACGTTTACCGGCGAAGAATCCCAAATATTCGGGCAGCTTGATACGATAAAAGCGATTAAACATATAGGCGGCAATGACGCCAGAAATAATGCCTCCCAAAACTCCGGTATCGGCCAGATGCTTGCTGGCAATCTCGGCCGCCGGCAATTGCAGCACCATCGGCGCAACCACGGCCATCGTCTTCACCATAATGCCGTAAGCAACAACCGCGGCTAGCGCAGAAACGCCGTCATTATTTGTAAAACCAAGGGCAACGCCGATTGCAAAAATCAGCGGCATATTGGCGAAAACAGAACCACCCGCTTCGGCCATAACATGAGAAACGACGACTGGCAGCCAGCTAAAGTTTGCGGAACCGACACCCAGCAGTATCCCTGCGATGGGTAAAACGGAAACGGGCAGCATTAGCGATTTACCGACCTTTTGAAGGTTTGCAAACGCATTTTTGAACATATTGGGAGTGCTCCTGAGTGATGGTGCTTGATACTCCTCGTTCACCAGTATGCAGCGCCAATCACTGCCTCTGAAACAAGCGGGAATATCGTGTTCTCAGGGTCTTTAGCAAAGGCCATCAACCCTGTTGCAGCGGCGTTTTCAACCGTTGCGGGTGGGGCATATATTTGCCCCTTTTAATTTTTACGAAGGGTAAAATAAATCGCCGCAATAATAATTGATGACAGTCACGTTTTGTTAAAAAAACGCCTATTCCTGTCTGAAAAGTTTCCTAATATCAATAAATCGGGGTGTTTTGGGCGGGGTTTGAGAAGAATTAGCCTAACGCTTCCGATTATCAGAAGCGTTTAATATGTTTATTACGAGGCAAAAAATATTTGGAGAGGAATTTATGCAAGCCTTGCTGCATCTACGTGGAACAGGCGCGAGAAGTTAGCCGTAGTAGCTTCCGCTAGCGTTTCCAGGCTCACTCCCTTCAATACAGCCAGATATTCTGCAACATCACGGACATAGGCTGGCTGATTTTCTTTACCACGATGAGGAACCGGCGCCAGATAAGGTGAATCGGTTTCAATTAACAGGCGATCCAGCGGGACGTAGCGAGCGGCTTCACGCAGTTGCTCCGCGTTTCTGAAAGTTACGATCCCAGAGAAAGAGATGTAGAAACCCAGATCCAGCAAGATCTCTGCAGTTGCTCTATCTTCGGTAAAGCAGTGCAATACGCCGCCACACTCCCCGGCTTTTTCCTCGTGCAGAATATCTAGCGTGTCCTGACGTGCATCGCGAGTATGCACGATGACCGGTTTGTTAAGTTCACGGCCGACGCGGATATGATGACGGAAAGAATCTTGCTGCAGTTTCAGCTGGAAATCTTCTTTCTGATAAAAATAATCCAGGCCGGTTTCACCCATCGCTACAACGCGCGGATCGGCAGCCAGCCTGCGCAGCTCATCAAAGTCGTAACCGCCCTCAATATTCAACGGATGCACGCCGCAAGAGAAGGCAACCTCTGGGCGATCGCCAATTAACTCAGCCATCTCACGGTAGCCCGGTAAGGTGCAAGCCACGGCCAGCATAAACTTCACATCACGTGCGCGGGCTTTTTGCAGCATGTCGTCAACACTGCCATGCAGTGTCTGATAATCAAGGCTGTCGAGATGACAGTGTGAATCGACTAAAAACATAGTATTAACTCTTTAATTTTGCAGTAATTTCAGTGGGGTGGAAAATTACAGGGCTTTTTCCCATTCCAGTAATTGTTCGGTAAGCAGCAGCTCGCGATTAACGCCAACCACGCTAAGCAGCTGTTGTCGACACTGCATCCAGCCTTGCAAATCTGTTTGCAAGGTAGAATTGCTCAGGCTATTAGCTAACTGAGCAATCAAAGGCTGCTGATCGAGATTAATGCTGTAGTGCCCAGCTCCTTGTTGAGTCTTTAAGACATCCAGCAGCAGCGAGCATAGCCAGAACAGGCGATCGGTGGCATCATCATGATTAAGCTGCGGCAGTAACGACAGCAAATCTCGCTGTTGCCAGCTAACGCCTAATTGCTGGAAAAGCTGTTCCCGCTGTTTCCAACGCTCTGGCTGAAGAAGCTCCAGCGCCGCCAACGGTGTACCCTCTCCCAGCCTGAGCGCAGTTTGAATCGCCAACGTCGAGACCTGAAGCTGTCGGGAAAGCCATTGGCTGGAAAGCGCTGCATCCGGGATGCTTAAATGCCAGTAAAAACAGCGGCTGCGCAAGGTCGGCAACAGGCGTGAAGGCTCCTGGC
>CAWUIY010000035.1:0-22861 GCA_963922555.1 uncultured Serratia sp.
CAAGAGCACCGCTGAGATCCGTCAAGCGTTTCTCGATTTCTTCCATAGTAAGGGACACACTGTTGTCGACAGCAGCTCGCTGATCCCTACTAATGATCCGACATTGATGTTTACCAATGCCGGTATGAACCAATTCAAAGACGTTTTTCTGGGCCTGGATAACCGCGATTATAATCGTGCGACCACGTCTCAGCGCTGCGTACGTGCCGGTGGCAAGCACAATGACTTGGAAAACGTCGGGTATACCGCACGTCATCACACCTTCTTCGAGATGCTGGGTAACTTCAGCTTCGGCGATTACTTTAAAGAAGATGCAATCAAGTTTGCCTGGGAACTGTTGACTGGCGAAAACTGGTTTAACCTTCCTAAAGAAAAGCTGTGGGTCACGGTTTACGCGACAGATGACGAAGCTTTCGACATCTGGGAAAAGCAAATTGGTGTGCCGAAAGAGCGCATCATCCGCATCGGCGACAACAAAGGCGCTCAATACGCGTCTGACAACTTCTGGCAGATGGGTGACACCGGTCCTTGTGGCCCATGCTCCGAGATTTTCTACGATCACGGCGATCACATCTGGGGCGGCCCTCCTGGTAGCCCAGAAGAAGACGGTGACCGTTATATCGAGATCTGGAACCTGGTCTTCATGCAGTTCAACCGTCAGGCTGACGGCACCATGCTGCCACTGCCTAAGCCATCGGTAGATACGGGTATGGGGTTGGAACGTATTACGGCAGTGTTGCAACACGTTAACTCCAACTACGACATCGACCTGTTCCAGAAGCTGATTGCCGCGGTTGCCCAGGTTACCGGTGCTAGCGACCTGAACAACAAGTCGCTGCGCGTTATCGCCGACCACATCCGTTCTTGTGCTTTCCTGATTTCAGACGGCGTGATCCCTTCTAACGAAGGCCGTGGCTACGTGCTGCGTCGTATCATTCGTCGTGCGGTTCGTCATGGCAACATGCTGGGCGCGAAAGAAACCTTCTTCTATAAGCTGGTTGCACCACTGATTGAAGTCATGGGCTCTGCGGGTATCGAACTTGCTAAACAGCAATCTACCGTTGAACAGTTGCTGAAAACGGAAGAAGAGCAGTTCGCTCGTACTCTGGAGCGCGGATTGGCGCTGCTGGACGAAGAACTGGCTACCCTGAAAGGCGACACGCTGCCGGGTGAAATCGTCTTCCGTTTATATGACACCTTTGGTTTCCCGGTTGACCTGACTGCTGACGTTTGCCGCGAACGCAATCTGAAGATTGACGAGGAAGGCTTCGAGAAGGCCATGGAAGTTCAGCGTAATCGTGCGCGTGAGTCCAGCGGATTCAGCGCTGATTACAACAGCATGGTGCGCGTAGAGGGCGTCACGCAGTTCTCTGGTTACGAGCACGTTCAGCGCCAGTCTAAAGTTGTGGCCCTGTTTGTTAACGGCCAGCCGGTTGAAGAGATTCAGGCTGGTGACAATGCTATCGTAGTGCTTGACGACACGCCTTTCTATGGAGAGTCGGGCGGCCAGGTCGGTGATAAAGGCGTACTGAAAACTTCCGCAGGCCAGTTTGCGGTAAGCGATACCCAGAAATACGGTAAAGCGATTGGTCATCAGGGTGTCCTGAGCGCCGGTAAGCTGGCAATTGGCGACAGCGTTGAAGCTGATGTTGATTCTGCCCGTCGTGACCGCATTCGTCTCAACCACTCGGCAACTCACCTACTGCACGCTGCACTGCGCCAGATCCTGGGCAAGCATGTCGCGCAGAAAGGCTCTTTGGTCAACGATAACTACCTGCGTTTCGACTTCTCGCACTTTGAAGCAATGAAACCGGAAGAGATTCGCCAGGTAGAAGATTTGGTAAATGCACAAATCCGTCGTAACCTGCCTATCGAGACCAATATCATGGCGCTCGATGATGCGAAAGATAAAGGGGCAATGGCGCTGTTCGGCGAGAAGTACGAAGACCACGTTCGCGTACTGTCGATGGGCGACTTCTCTACCGAGCTGTGTGGTGGTATCCACGCCAGCCGTACCGGTGATATCGGCCTGTTCCGAATTCAGAGCGAATCAGGTACTGCCGCCGGCGTGCGTCGTATCGAAGCTATTACCGGTGAGAACGCAATTAATGCACTGCACCAGCAAAGCGATTTGCTGCAGGACGTCGCGCATCTGGTGAAAGGCGATGTCAACAGCGTGACAGATAAGATCCGTTCTCTGATCGAACGTTCACGCGTGCTGGAAAAAGAGCTTCAGCAAGTGAAGGACCAGCAGGCGGCGCAGGAAAGTGCTTCACTTTCCGGGCAGACTAAAGAAGTCAAAGGCGTTAAACTGTTGGTAAAACAGCTGGATGGCGTTGAAGCTAAAATGTTGCGTACTATGGTCGATGACCTGAAGAATCAGCTTGGTTCTGCCATTATTGTGCTGGCTACTGCAGCTGAAGGTAAGGTAAGTTTGATCGTGGGTGTTACGAAAGACCTGACCGATCGCGTCAAAGCCGGTGAATTAATCGGAACGATTGCGTCCCAGGTCGGCGGAAAAGGCGGCGGTCGTCCTGATATGGCTCAGGCGGGCGGTACCGATGTACAGGCTTTGCCAGCGGCGCTTAGCGGTGTCGAAGCTTGGGTATCTGACAAGCTATAGTCATATAATCAGTAACAGTGGAAACGCCATAATCTCTTGTCTGTTATGGCGTTTTCAGTCTTAACGACCGGTAAACTCTTACTATTTAAGCCACGACTTCGCCGAATTCGGCTAAACTTAAGATCACTCACAGCTAATGTATAGGGCTGACATACATTTTATGTGGAGGTCATGGCTTACGTTTCTTCAACATATGATAGATAATGCTGAAGACACTGAGAGACCCGACTCTTTTAATTTTTCAAGGAGCAAAGAATGCTTATTCTGACTCGCCGAGTTGGTGAAACCCTCATGATTGGCGATGAGGTTACGGTTACCGTTTTAGGCGTTAAAGGTAATCAGGTGCGTATTGGTGTGAATGCGCCTAAAGAGGTCTCTGTCCATCGTGAAGAGATCTATCAGCGCATTCAGGCTGAAAAATCTCAACAGACGAGTTTCTAATTTATCAGGCGTCTCGTCTTTGGCGAGGCGCTGATGAATCCTCAGCACAGTTTTCCGTGTTATCTTCCCGTTTTGCCTCAATTCTTTAAAATCTTTTTTCTCTTTCCTCATTCCTTTCGCAACTCTTTTTACTGATTAAACATTGGTTTTTGCCCATTATCGGCCTTATTTTGTCGGTAAACTGTGCAGGTTGAGCGCGAATTGTCCAAACAGACGATTCTTCAGAAAAAAGGGTTTGACTTATAAGTGCGGGAAAGTAATATGTGCGCCACGCAGTGCCGATGAGCTTAAACAAAAAGTTAATCAGCACGATTCGAAAGAAGCGTATGGTGAGGTGGCCGAGAGGCTGAAGGCGCTCCCCTGCTAAGGGAGTATGCGGTCAAAAGCTGCATCCGGGGTTCGAATCCCCGCCTCACCGCCATTTAAGATGCACCCATAGCTCAGCTGGATAGAGTACTCGGCTACGAACCGAGCGGTCGGAAGTTCGAATCTTCCTGGGTGCACCATTCTTTCTGTGATGTATATTGATTTGCAATCAAGTGAGCATCAGGGCCGATTTTGGTAGAATGTGAAAGTGGTGAAGTAAATCTGCTGTAAAGAACTGCAATAAAGAAGTGATATGCACCCATAGCTCAGCTGGATAGAGTACTCGGCTACGAACCGAGCGGTCGGAAGTTCGAATCTTCCTGGGTGCACCATTTAACGACTTGCTACCATCAAAGGAAACTTGAAATGGTAATGCAATCTTAAATGGAAGCACGAAGGATGACAACGTTGCTTTAGCAACGGCCCGAAAGGGTAAGGCGTAAGCCGAATAATCTTCCTGGGTGCACCATTTTTGCCTCTGCTTTTTCTTCGCATCAATCAATAGTAAAATTGTTTTACAACGCACCCATAGCTCAGCTGGATAGAGTACTCGGCTACGAACCGAGCGGTCGGAAGTTCGAATCTTCCTGGGTGCACCATATTCCAAAAGTTTGCAGATAAAGAAAATTCAATATTTGCATGCTAGCATCACATTGATGCACAAAGGCAGATAACGTTGCTTCAGCAACGGCCCGCATGGCGAGACGTAAGTCGAGTAATCTTCCTGGGTGCACCATATTCCAAAAGTTTGCAGATAAAGAAAACTCTATATTTGCATGCTACAAAAACCCCGCTTCGGCGGGTTTTTTGCTTTTCACTGTTTGCTAAATTATTCGCTAAATTCTCCTTTCCCAAGATACCTCGCAAATCGACTACTCCCTGTGTGCTGTCTGGCCTGACAAGAAGCGACAATCCAGCATCTTTACGATAAAGTAGTTTCCCCCAGATTGTTAAGAGCAGGCGGTGGTTATGGATTACAAGCTGTACGAGGGCTACGATGGATTGATCTTTGATATGGACGGCACCATATTGGACACAGAGCCAACGCACCGTAAAGCCTGGCACCAGGTTCTGTCCAAATATAATTTACAGTATGACCTGGCGGCGATGGTTGCTCTTAACGGCTCGCCGACCTGGCGAATTGCAAAATCTATTATCGACAGCAATAACGTCGAGCTAGATCCTCATCACCTTGCCACTGAGAAGACCTCTGCGGTGCAGGAGATGTTACTTGATACAGTTAAGCCTTTGCCGCTGATCGAGGTGGTGAAGGCGTTTCACGGCCGTCGTCCTATGGCGGTCGGTACCGGCAGCGAACACTGGATGGCGGATGCTCTGCTTCGTCATTTAGGGCTGCGCGAGTACTTTGACGCGATCGTTGGTGCCAATGATGTGGAAAATCACAAGCCGGCACCTGACACTTTCCTGCGCTGCGCCGAACTTATCGGTGTGCCGCCAGAGAAGTGTGTGGTATTTGAAGACGCCGATTTCGGTATCGAAGCTGCCAAACGTGCAAATATGGCTTTTGTTGATGTTCGTACGCTGTAAATTCAGCGCGTTATCGGTAGTTAGCGATTTGTTATGCGTTTTGGCAAGTTGGCTACGCATGCTCTGGGTCTTGAAGCTCTTTATTCTCTGCAAGGAGAAAGGCAGACCCACAGTGGGGTTAGACGGGTATCGGTTATCTATGATGGTCAAATCTATGCAGATTCTGAAAACTAATGCGTTAACATTTTTCAAAAGCGGGAGGTTCATTTGATCCCGGATGTATCACAGGCGCTTTCCTGGCTGGAAGCCCATCCTCATTCCTTGAAGGGCATTGGCCGGGGTATTGAGCGCGAAACGTTACGCGTAAGCCCTAATGGCGCACTGGCAACCACGGGTCATCCTGAATCTTTAGGTTCGGCATTGACGCATAATTTGATTACCACGGATTTTGCCGAGGCGCTTTTAGAGTTTATTACACCGGTTGACGATAGCGTTGAGCATTCGCTGCAAATTCTGCGCGATATACATCGTCACGTCGCCAAAGAGCTGGGCGATGAAAGAATGTGGCCGTTCAGCATGCCTTGTTTTATCGACTCGGCCGCAGACATTGAGCTTGCCCAGTATGGCACGTCGAATATCGGCAAGCTTAAAACACTGTATCGCCAGGGGTTGAAAAGCCGCTACGGTGCAGTGATGCAGACTATTTCTGGTATCCACTACAATTTCTCACTGCCGATCGAGTTTTGGCAGGCGCGTCTGGGCATCAAAGATGCCGAGAGCGGTAAAGACGCTATTTCTGCGGCTTACTTAAATGTGATCCGCAATTATTACCGTTTTGGTTGGGTCATTCCTTATCTGTTTGGTGCTTCTCCGGCCATCTGTTCCTCGTTCCTCAAGGGGCGTGAAACCAATCTGCCGTTTGAATACAGCGAAAATGGTCTGGCCTATCTGCCCTACGCGACGTCATTGCGTCTGAGCGATCTGGGTTACACCAGTAAGTCGCAGAGTAATCTTGGTATTACTTTTAACGATCTAGGTACCTACATCGCTGGCGTCAAGCGAGCGACGCGTACCCCTTGGGATGAATACGCGGCGATAGGACTGAGGAAAGACGGTAAATACCTGCAGCTGAACACCAATGTGTTACAGATTGAGAACGAGCTTTATGCTCCAATCCGCCCTAAACGTGTCACTAAATCGGGTGAAACACCGTCTGATGCCCTGCTGCGCAGCGGGATTCAGTATATCGAAGTGCGTTCTCTTGATATCAACCCGTTCACGCCAATCGGCATTGATGCCTCGCAGGCGCGTTTCCTTGATCTATTTTTGATATGGTGTGCATTGGCTGAAGCGCCTGAAATGAATAGCGATGAGATCCGCTGTACGCGTCAAAACTGGAATCGCGTGATTCTAGAAGGCCGCAAACCAGGGCAGACCATCGGTATTGGCTGTGATGATGTCAGAGAGCCGTTAGAGAAAGCCGGTAAAGATCTGTTTGCCGATCTGCGTCGAGTTGCTGAGGTGCTGGATACTCAAAACGGCAACAGCGAATATCAGGACGTTTGTCAGGAACTGGTTGCCGCATTCGATGATCCTGAGCTGACCTATTCAGCACGCATTCTTAACGCGTTGAAAACTGAGAGCAACCTTGGGGTCAAGCTGGCCGATAAATATCGTCAAATGTTGATTGAGGAGCCGTTAGAGGTTCTGACCGAGCAACAGCTGGCCAAAGAGCACGATGAGTCCTGGGAGCGTCAGCGCACCCTGGAAGCAAATGATAAGCTAAGCTTTGATGAGTATCTGGCTGCTCTCGCGGCGAAATAGGGCAGGGAGCCAGAAAAGAAAAAGGCCACAATCAATGTGGCCAAAACAAACATCTCTGTTTACAGGGATGATGATAACAAATGCGCGTCTTTCATATATTCAGACTCGCGTTATGGGAAAAGGTTTCCTGAGTTCGATAAAAAAATAAATTTTTTTAGGAGAGGTGACGATTATGCCACTGTTGGATAGCTTTACCGTAGACCATACTCGCATGGCAGCACCTGCCGTTCGCGTCGCTAAGACCATGAAAACCCCTCACGGGGACACCATCACCGTGTTCGATCTGCGTTTCTGCCGCCCGAACATTGAAGTGATGACCGAGCGCGGTACTCATACCCTTGAGCACCTGTTCGCGGGCTTTATGCGTAATCATCTGAACGGCAACGGTGTTGAGATTATCGATATTTCTCCAATGGGTTGCCGTACCGGTTTCTACATGAGCCTGATCGGTGTTCCTGACGAGAAGCTGGTTGCCAGTTCCTGGAAAGCGGCGATGGCTGACATTCTGAAAGTCAAAGATCAGAATCAAATCCCAGAGCTGAACATCTATCAATGTGGTACTTGCAACATGCACTCATTGAAAGAAGCTCAGGAAATTGCCCAGCACATCGTTGATAGCGAAATTGGCATCAACCACAACGATGAACTGGCTCTGCCGCCAGAAAAACTGACCGAACTGCACATTTAGTTCCGGTTTCTGTAGCGCGTCAGCATTGGGGCTGACGGCATAAAAAAAGACGCGATAAGTATCGCGTCTTTTTTATTGGCCAATTTTCAAAAAAAATTGATTAGTGTTCGGCGGTGCTGCGCAGGTTTTTCAGCGGCCTGACCTTGATCTGTTTGATCATGTTGTCCTGCACATCGAGGATTTCGATCTCATAGCTTTCAATACGCAGGCTGGCACCGATTTTTGGGATATCTTCCAGTACTTCCAGCAACATACCGTTAATCGTGCGCGGGCCGTCGGTCGGCAAGTTCCAGTTAAAGGCCTTGTTCAATTCACGCACGTTAGCGCTGCCTTCAATCAGGACTGTACCGTCGCTCTGCGGGGTCACTTCTTCTGCCAAAGTAGGTGACATTGAGGTGGTGAAATCACCGACAATTTCCTCAAGGATATCTTCCACGGTAACCAGTCCCTGAATATCGCCGTACTCGTCGACCACGATACCGACTTTCTTCTTGTTACGCTGGAACTTAACCAACTGAATGTTCAGTGGCGTGCCTTCAGGGATGTAATAAATCTCGTCAGCGGCGCGCAGCAGGTTTTCTTTGGTGAACTCACGCTTTTCTGTCATCAGGCGATAAGCCTCACGCAGTCGCAGCATGCCGATAGAGTCATCGAGTGAACCACGGTACAGTACGATGCGACCATGTGGGGAGTGGGTCAGCTGGCGAATAATCGATTTCCAGTCATCGTTGATATCGATCCCGACGATTTCGTTGCGCGGCACCATAATGTCGTCAACGGAGACTTTTTCGAGGTCAAGCACAGACAGCAGCATGTCCTGATTGCGACGGGAAATCTGCGAGCGTGACTCGTTTACAATGGTACGCAGCTCTTCTTTGCTCACTGCATCGCTGATACCGACATTGGTTTGAATACCGAAAATACGCATCAGGATTTTTGACAGGCTGTTAAGCAGCCACACCAGAGGCATCATGATGGTTTGCAGCGGGCGCAACAGCACGCTGCTTGGGAAGGCCACGCGCTCAGGGTGAAGTGCGGCGTAGGTCTTAGGCAATACTTCGGCGAACAGCAGGACCACAAAGGTCAAAACGCCAGTGGCAATCGCCACGCCAGCATCGCCATAAAGGCGCATGCCCACAATGGTCGCGAGCGCAGAGGCGAGAATATTAACCAGGTTGTTACCAATCAGCACCAGGCTAATCAGTTGATCGGGGCGCTTGAGCAGCTTCTCCACGCGGCGTGCTGCGCGGTTTCCTTGCTTGGCAAGATGGCGCAAACGATAGCGGTTGAGGGTCATCATTCCGGTTTCGGAAGCCGAAAAATAGCCGGAAACTACCACCATGATAACCAGGATGATAATGAGGGTAGTTGTAGAGACGTGCTCCAACGGGTAATTCCTTATTGATTAAAAAAGACAGCATTGATGAATGACGGTATCAACCAAAACGCCTGATGGATACCGATTCTTGAAATTAATGAACCGTGAATTGCTGAATGAGGCGGCTGCCAAAATAGGCCAGCGTCAGCAGGATTGCCCCCGCCATGCTAAACCACACCACGCGGCGGCCACGCCAGCCTTCGTGATAATGCCCCCACAGCAGGACGATATAAACCAGCCATGCCAGAATCGACAACACCGCTTTGTCGATGTTTTCACGGCTAAACAGGTTTTCCATATACAGCAGGCCGGTGCACAGTGTCAGGGTTAACAGAATCACACCGCCCTGAGTGATGTGAAACAGCTTGCGCTCAATGCTCATCAATGGCGGCATATCGGCAGAGAAAGACAGTTTTTTGTTTTTCAGCTGGTAATCGAGCCACGCCAGCTGCAAAGCATAAAGCGCAGCAATAATCAGCGTCGCGTAGGAAAATAGCGCCAGGCCGATGTGCACCAGTAGACCTTTGCTGGCTTCCAGGTGAGTGATAAATTCGCCCGGTAAAAAGGCAACCAATGCCAGATTGATTAACGCAAAGCAGTAAACGATCGGCAGAATAAACCAGCCGCGGCTGCGTGAGGCGGCAACGGTCATCACCGTGCAGATGATCAGGCTGACAATCGAGCCAATATTGACCAGGCTAAGGTTTTGCCCGGTGCTGACGTCAAATACCCGTTGTTCAAGCGTGATCGCGTGACATACCAGAGCCACAACTGCCGAAAATAACGCAATGCGCCGGTAAGTGCCATTCTTGCGGATCAAGCTGGGAATGATCAATGAAAGGCTTAACAAATAGGCGATCATGGCGACAAGAGCTAAAGCTGGCATATGTGTCATTTGCGTTGAAAAATGAATGAGAAAGCCAGTATAGCGTCCCCTGCGTCGTGCTCCAACAACTCTCCTGATTTTACCTTTATATATCGGGCAGAGATTGTGCGGACTTCTCGTGTTATAATCCCGCAATTGTGTCGCAAAGGCGGCCTGTCATTACGTTGAGCAAGAGACGATGTTTGATAATTTAACCGATCGATTGTCGCGCACACTGCGCAATATCAGCGGCCGTGGGCGGCTGACCGAAGAAAATGTTAAAGAAACCCTGCGTGAAGTTCGCATGGCGTTGCTGGAGGCGGACGTTGCCCTGCCAGTGGTGCGTGACTTCATCAACCGTGTGAAAGAAGCGGCCGTTGGCACTGAAGTCAACAAAAGCCTGACACCGGGGCAGGAGTTTATAAAGATCGTCCAGAAAGAGCTGGAAACAGCCATGGGCGAAGCGAATTCCGAGCTTAACCTCGCCGCGCAACCGCCAGCGGTAGTCCTGATGGCCGGTTTGCAGGGTGCGGGTAAAACCACCAGCGTGGGTAAGCTTGCTAAGTTCCTGAAAGAAAAGCGCAAGAAAAAGGTATTGGTGGTTTCTGCCGACGTCTATCGTCCTGCGGCGATCAAACAGCTGGAAACGCTGGCCGAGCAGGTTGGGGTTGAATTCTTCCCATCCGATGCAGGCCAAAAGCCTATCGATATCGTTAACGCTGCATTACAGCACGCCAAACTGAAATTCTTCGACGTTCTGCTGGTGGATACCGCCGGTCGCTTGCACGTTGATGAAGCCATGATGGACGAGATCAAACAGGTTCACGCGGCGATCAAGCCGGTTGAAACACTGTTTGTGGTTGATGCCATGACGGGTCAGGACGCGGCGAATACGGCTAAAGCCTTTAACGAAGCGCTGCCATTGACCGGTGTGATCTTGACAAAAGTCGACGGTGATGCGCGCGGTGGTGCGGCACTGTCTATTCGTCACATCACGGGCAAACCGATTAAATTCCTGGGTATGGGTGAAAAAACCGATGCCCTTGAGCCTTTCCATCCGGACCGCGTGGCTTCACGTATTCTGGGCATGGGCGATGTGCTTTCCCTTATCGAAGATATCGAAAGCAAGGTAGACCGCGCACAGGCTGAGAAGCTGGCTAACAAGATGAAGAAGGGCGACGGTTTCGACCTGACCGACTTCCTCGACCAGCTCAAGCAAATGCGTAACATGGGGGGCATGGCCAGCATGATGGGCAAGCTTCCAGGCATGGGTCAACTGCCTGACAACGTTAAGTCTCAAATGGACGACAAAGTTCTGGTGCGAATGGAAGCAATCATCAACTCGATGACGGTTAAAGAGCGCACCAAACCTGAAATCATCAAGGGTTCCCGTAAGCGCCGTATCGCGCTCGGTGCCGGTATGCAGGTGCAAGACGTCAACCGATTACTGAAGCAGTTTGACGACATGCAGCGCATGATGAAGAAAATGAAGAACGGCGGCATGGCTAAAATGCTGCGCGGCATGAAAGGTATGATGCCGCCAGGTTTCCCTGGCCGATAAGACGCTGTTCAACATGATAATAAGTACCGCGAATTAGCTGCTGGCCAAAAGTAGTTTGAGCTTATCTACGCTTTCGATTGCTTTTTGCGCCAAAATGAGTAAAATTTTCGGGCTTTTTATATAGCAACCAGACCCCGTTCCCCGATGGGGTCTGGTTGTTTTATTCACTAAAGAGGATGTTATGGTAACAATTCGTTTGGCACGTGGCGGCGCAAAAAAGCGTCCGTTCTATCAAGTAGTAGTGACCGACAGCCGCAACGCTCGTGATGGTCGCTTCATCGAGCGCGTAGGCTTCTTCAACCCATTGGCTTCTGGCCAGGCTGAAGCACTGCGTCTGGACCTGGATCGTATTGCTCATTGGCAAGATCTGGGTGCAACCGTTTCTGATCGCGTTGCTACGCTGATCAAAGACGCTAAGAAAGCAGCTTAATCCGTCGCGGTGGTGACAATGAGCAAGCAACTCAATCCAGTGACGCCCGAAGAGCCGATTGTTCTCGGTAAAATGGGCTCAACTTACGGTATTCGCGGTTGGCTCAGAGTGTTTTCATCCACCGAAGACGCTGAAAGCATTTTCGAATACCAGCCGTGGTTTATCCAGCAGGCAGGTAAGTGGCAAGCTGTAGAGCTGGAAAGCTGGAAGCGCCACAATCAGGACCTGATCATCAAAGTCAAAGGCGTTGAAGATCGGGATGCGGCTAATTTACTGACTAATCGCGAGATTGTTGTAGATTCAAGCCAGCTGCCAGACCTCGGCGATGGTGATTACTACTGGAAAGACCTTTTCGGTTGCCAGGTAGTGGCCACCAACGGTTACGAATTGGGTAAAGTCATCGATATGATGGAAACCGGTTCTAACGATGTCATGGTAGTGAAAGCAAACCTGAAAGATGCATTTGGCATCAAGGAGCGGTTGATTCCGTTCCTCGATGGGCAGGTTATCAAGAAAGTCGATCTCGCTACTCGCACCATTGAAGTAGATTGGGATCCTGGTTTTTGACCTCCGTAATGTCTATTCGTTTAGATATCCGAGGGATGAGTGGAACACCGTATGAGGATTAGGCTATGTGGATTGGTATAGTTAGCCTTTTCCCAGAGATGTTTCGCGCAATCACCGATTACGGGGTGACTGGCCGGGCAGTTAAGAATGGCCTGCTGAGCGTAGAGTGCTGGAGTCCTCGTGACTTCGCCTACGATCGGCATCGTACCGTGGACGAGCGCCCTTATGGCGGCGGACCGGGAATGCTGATGATGGTGCAACCCTTACGGGAAGCGATTCATACAGCTAAAGCAGCGGCAGGCGAAGGCGTGAAAGTGATTTATCTTTCACCACAAGGGCGCAAACTTGACCAACAAGGCGTTTGCGAACTGGCGGCTCACCAGAAACTTGTTCTGGTTTGTGGCCGTTATGAAGGGATCGATGAGCGCGTAATCAAAACCGAAATTGATGAAGAATGGTCAATCGGTGACTACGTACTTAGCGGTGGTGAGTTACCAGCTATGACTTTGATTGATTCAGTATCCCGCTTTATACCGGGCGTTCTGGGTCATCATGCTTCGGCGGAAGAAGATTCTTTTGCCGATGGATTACTGGATTGTCCCCATTATACCCGCCCTGAAGTGTTGGAAGGCATGGAAGTACCGCCAGTTTTACTGTCGGGAAACCATGCAGAAATACGTCGCTGGCGTTTGAAGCAGTCGTTGGGTCGTACCTGGCTTAGAAGACCTGAACTTCTGGAAAACCTAGCTCTGACTGACGAGCAACAGGTGTTACTGAAAGAGTTCCAACGGGAACATCGGATCAGCTAACAAAACTAATAAGAGAATATTTGAGCCTGGCTCAGGATTCTCTCGATTATCAGTTTACCTAGGGTAAGAGATATATTATGAGCAATATCATTAAGCAAATCGAACAAGAGCAGCTGAAGCAAGACGTACCTTCATTCCGTCCAGGTGACTCGGTCGAAGTGAAAGTATGGGTTGTTGAAGGAAGCAAGAAGCGTCTGCAGGCATTCGAGGGCGTGGTTATCGCTATCCGTAACCGCGGTCTGCACTCTGCATTCACTGTTCGTAAAATTTCTAACGGCGAAGGTGTTGAGCGTGTATTCCAGACTCACTCACCTGTAATTGACAGCATCACTGTTAAACGTCGTGGTGAAGTTCGTCAAGCGAAACTGTACTACCTGCGTGAGCGTACCGGTAAATCAGCGCGTATCAAAGAGCGTCTTAACCGCGTTAACGCACGATAACATTCTCAAGTGTTATATAAACGGCCCGCCTAGCGGGCCGTTTTTTTTTGCCTGTGATCAATGAATCTAAGGACAATAAAGTGCATGGTGTAATTTTAAGTTTACATTAAATCATGGGTGTATAAGGATTTGATTGGGGTTTGATAGAATATTGGTTGCGTATTGAACTGTTTTTAAAGGTTTTTAATGGGATCTTAGGTGGCTGTAAACTTATCAGGCTAAGGTATCCTGATTGGTAATTTAAAGTTTACACCTGCTGTTTGAAAAGTTTACAGCCTGTGTTATCTTTGACCGCAGTGCTGCACAACAGCAAAAAAATTTAAATTTCTTGTGGATAGCCATCATGCAAAAAGACGCCTTGAACAACGTGCACATCAGTGCCGAAGAAATCCTTATCACGCCCGAAGAGCTGAAAAACAAGTTCCCATTGAGCGTTGAAAACCAGTCAAGCATAGAACAATCGCGCCAGACCATTGCGGATATCATCCATGGTCGCGACCCGCGCCTGCTGATTGTTTGTGGTCCATGCTCTGTTCACGACCTTGATGCGGCAATAGATTACGCACGCCATTTAAAAACCTTGTCCGAAGAACTTAGCGATCGTCTGTACATCGTGATGCGCGTTTACTTCGAGAAACCGCGTACTACTGTAGGCTGGAAAGGGCTGATCAACGATCCGCACATGGATGGCACTTTCGACGTTGAAGGCGGCCTGCACATCGCGCGTAATCTTTTGCTGCAACTGGTTAGCATGGGTTTGCCTATCGCCACTGAAGCACTGGACCCGAATAGCCCGCAATACCTGGGTGATCTGTTCAGCTGGTCTGCTATCGGCGCACGTACAACAGAATCGCAAACTCACCGCGAAATGGCTTCTGGCCTGTCGATGCCTGTGGGCTTTAAAAATGGTACCGACGGAAGCCTTGGCACGGCGATTAATGCGATGCGCGCTGCCGCGATGCCACACCGTTTCGTGGGCATTAACCAGGCTGGCCAGGTTTGTCTGTTGCAGACTCAGGGTAATCCAGACGGTCACGTGATCTTGCGTGGTGGTAAAACGCCCAACTACAGTGCCGAAGATGTTAAGGACTGTGAAAAACAGATGCAGGACGCGGGACTCCGTCCTTCCTTGATGATAGATTGCAGCCATGGCAATTCAAACAAAGACTATCGCCGCCAGCCGCTGGTCGCCGAGTCGGCCATCAGCCAGATTAAAGCCGGTAATCGTTCCATTACAGGATTAATGCTGGAAAGCCATCTTCATGAAGGCAACCAATCTTCAGAGCAACCGCGTTCCGAGATGCGCTACGGCGTATCCGTTACCGATGCCTGTATTAACTGGGAAACCACTGAAGCCCTGTTGCGTAGAATGCATCAGGAACTCGGTGACTCGCTGGCAGCACGAATTTCAGGAGAATAAACGTTTTATGGTGGCCGAACTTAATGCATTGCGTGACCAGATTGATGAAGTCGACAAGGCGCTTTTGGATCTTTTAGCCAGGCGCTTGCATCTGGTTGCAGAAGTCGGTGAAGTTAAGAGCCGTTATGGCTTGCCGATTTATGTGCCCGAGCGCGAGGCCGCGATGCTGGCTTCGCGTCGTCAGGAAGCGGTTAATCTTGGCGTTCCGGCCGACCTTATCGAAGACGTTTTGCGTCGCGTAATGCGCGAATCTTATTCCAGCGAAAATGATAAAGGTTTTAAAACGCTGCATCCGACGCTGCGTCCGGTGGTCATCGTGGGGGGCAAAGGCCAGATGGGGCGTCTGTTTAGCCGCATGCTTGAGCTTTCAGGTTACCACGTTAAAATTCTGGAGCAGGAAGACTGGCCGCAGGCCGACACCTTGCTTGCCGATGCGGGCATGGTGATCGTCAGCGTACCTATTCATTTAACTGAAGAAGTTATTGCACGCCTGCCGAAGCTGCCTGATGACTGTATTCTGGTTGACCTGGCTTCTATCAAGAACAAGCCGCTGCAGGCAATGCTTGCCGCACATGAAGGCCCGGTAGTCGGACTGCATCCAATGTTTGGTCCTGACGTGTCTAGCCTTGCCAAACAGGTAGTGGTGTACTGTGATGGCCGCGAGCCAGAAGCTTACCAGTGGTTGCTTGAGCAACTACAGGTATGGGGCGCGCGTTTGCATAAAATCAGCGCCGTCGAGCACGATCAAAACATGGCTTTCGTTCAGGCACTGCGTCACTTCGCGACCTTCGCCTATGGACTGCATTTGTCCGAAGAAAACGTTGAGATTGAGCAACTGCTGGCACTGTCTTCGCCAATTTACCGCTTGGAACTGGCGATGGTTGGGCGACTGTTTGCGCAAGATCCGCAGCTTTACGCCGACATTATTATGTCATCCGAGAACAATATCTCGTTGATTAAACGCTACTATCAACGATTTGGTGATGCGCTGGCATTGCTGGAGACCGGCGATAAGCAGGCATTCATCAATAAATTCCGCAAAGTTGAAGAGTGGTTTGGTGATTACGCCCCTCGTTTCCTTAAAGAAAGTGGTTCACTGCTGCGCCAGGCTAACGATATCCGCCGTTAATCTTTTGCTGTAAGTAAATAAAAAGGCCAGACTTTGCATCGTCTGGCCTTTTTTATGCGTCTATATCGGGTTATTCCGGATTAACCGCGACAACATTTTCGCCCGGATAGCAGCCCAACACTTTGAGCGAGCGGGTGATCGGGGCCAGATTTCGCAGCGCGGTTTGCATCGCTTCAGAGCGCAGATTGCCCTGAACATCGACGTAAAACATCTCTTCCCAGGGATTGCCGTTAATCGGGCGCGATTCCAGCTTGGTCATGATGATTCCCTGCTCGCGGAACACCATTAGCGCATCAACCAGCGCACCTGACTGCTGACCGGTCGCCATGATCAGCGTGGTTTTAGCCGGAACCTGCTCGGTTACGTCAATCGCTTTTCTTGCTAACACGATGAAACGGGTAATGTTTTGCTTCTGGTTAGCCAGGTTACGCTCTAAAACTTGCAGACCATAAAGCGCGCCACCGGCTTCACTGCCTAAAGCGGCAACGTTAGGTGATTTTGAAGCGGCGACTTTTTCCATCGCTGCAGCTGTGCTTTCGGTGTATTCAATTTTCCAGTGCGGGAACCGATTAATGAACTGGCTACATTGCTGGAAAGGCTGAGGATGGCTGTATACGGTCTCAATTTTTGACAGGTCAGTGTCAGCAGAAACCAGGACGCAGTGGTCGATCACATTCGTCAGTTCACCAACGATAGACAAGCTGGTGTGTTGTAGCAGGTCATAAACATCGTTGATTGAACCTGAACTGGTGTTCTCGATCGGCAATACGGCATACTCGGCTTGACCGGTTTCGACCTGAGTAAAGATGTCCTGAAACTTCAGGCAGCCAGATTCGATAAACTGGTCGAAATGGCGGGCGGCATATTGGCGGGCAGCCAGATGAGAGTAAGAACCCTTAGGACCAAGAAATGCGATGCGTGCAGAACCGGAAGCGGTCTTGTTCAAATGCTGTTGCAGCAGCGCCTGCTGAGTCAGTACGGAGTCTTCAATAATCAGCTGAAAAACGCGAGTGATATAATGGCCATCGAGGTCATGTTTTTTGCCTTCAACAATCAGTCGGTTAAGCAGCTCACGCTCGCGTTCGATATCACGGATAGGGCGGTGGGTATGCATTTTAGCCTGGGCAACTTCAATCGCCAGCCCGCGTCGTTCGGCCAACAAGGCCAGCAGTTTGACGTCAAGGGCGCTGATGCGCTCGCGCAGATCCAGTAACGGGTTTTCACTCATCGGTTGTGCCTTTTTAATTGTTTATCCTGAGGGCGAATAGCGCCTTAGGTATTCCTGTCTTAAAACATTTAAAAAAAAAGCCTCCCGGTGGGAGGCTTTCTGTTCGTCTTCGCATTCTTTCTTATACGACGAAACGCCTCCCAGTCAGGGGAAGGTAAAAAAGAATGCGAAGAAAAACGGTTTGATAGTCATGTGCTGATTGCGACTCAATAGGGTGTAGGCCTTTAAGGTACCCTCTGGCTTTAAATGCTGTCAATAACATTTAAAAAAAACGCGCTCGTGTGAGCGCGTTGGTTTCATTGCTGGGCAACAGCCCGTTCGAGCGTGGAAGGGTTATTCCTCTTCAATCGGCATCAGGCTAATGTCTTTGACACAGCTTTCAGCCCTGCGTGCCTCGCCTTTGTGCTGAACCTTGTTCAGCTGGCGCTCGAGTTTCGCAATCAGCTCATTCACCGCGGCGTACATATCGTCGTGTGAGGCGCTGGCAACCAGAGGGCCATTGGCGGTGCCAATTGTCGCATCGGCGACAAATCCCTGTGGTTCTTTAGAAAGAACGATGTGTGGATTAATTAACTGAGTCTGCCACTTTTCCAGTTTTTTTAGACGGTCTTCGACGTGTTCCCGAATCGCAGTAGTGATGTCCATTTGTTTGCTGGTAATGTTTACGATCATATTAACTTACCTCTTTGTCTTTCCGTCTGGGTAGGACCAGCATACCGTCCCTGACGACAAAATGTGTGATCGGGATCACATTTTTTTGTCACTTTTCGTCAATAGTAGATAATTTATGATTTCAGCGAAATATGAGAGAAAAGGAGGTTGAAGCAGGATACTGAATGCTGCATTATCAAAGAGATGTAAGCAAAAAAAAAACGGCAGCCTTAGCCACCGTTTTAAACACACAAGGGATAAAATTATCAGGCAGGGTTCTGCGCGATGACTTTAGCCACTTTATCTGCTTCGGTATTCAATTGCAGTTCTCTGTAAGCATTTTCCATCAGCGGCAGCGCATCACGCGTTGCTTTAGTATCCGGATAATCCTTCATCATTTGCTCAACACGATTAACAACGGCGACGTATGCCTCGCGTTTAGTGTAGTATTGCACCACTGACAATTCATATTTAGACAAACGGTCTTTCAAGTACACCAGACGCTTGTTGGCATCTGCTGCATATTGACTGTTTGGATATGAATGGAGCAGCTGGCTAAAATCGCGGAACGCAGCGAGAGCATGCTGCGGATCACGGTCTGAGCGATCGACACCAAAGAATCCTTGCAGTGCATTTTCATCCATCGCCATATCGGTCAGACCACGCATATACATGACGTAGTCGATGTTTGGATGAGTTGGATTCAAACGCATGAAGCGATCGATTGATGCTTGGGCAAGTGGCAAATCTGGCGACTTGTAGTAAGCATAAATCAGATCGAGCTGCACTTGCTGTGAGTACGGCCCAAATGGATAGCGGTTGTCTAACGCTTCCAATTGCGCAATCGCGCCTTTAAAGTTACCGTCCTGCAATTTCTGCTGGGCGTTAGCATAAAGGACGTTTGGCGGGTTATCGGGGACCGCTTCTTTGGTACTGGAGCAACCTACCAGCGCCAGACTCAACGTGGCTGCTGCCACCAGATATTTCACACGCGTCATGACGTTTTGATTATCCTCAGGTGTTATTCTGGGAGACTGTCCGTTAAGCTCCCGACAAAGACCAGCTACAATAGCACATTATTTTAAACGGCATCGCCGTGAAAACCCAAGGTTACCCAAGAGCACCATATGGCACAACAAGTAGAACTCACGGCGACGGTTGCCGAAACACAACTCGGTCAACGGTTAGATCAGGCTTTGGCCGAATTGTTCCCTGATTATTCAAGATCTCGTATAAAAGATTGGATTCTTGAAGAAAGGGTCACAGTTAATGGCAAAACTGTCTCGAAACCTAAAGAAAAAGTGTTGGGTGGCGAGATTATCGCAATCAATGCACAAATTGAAGAGGAAGCTCGTTGGCTACCTCAGGACATTGCGCTTGATATCGTTTACGAAGATAGCGATATTTTAGTCATTAACAAGCCGCGCGATTTGGTGGTTCACCCTGGTGCCGGTAATCCAGATGGTACCGTGCTTAATGCTTTGCTGCACCACTATCCTGAGATAATTGACGTACCTCGTTGTGGTATCGTTCATCGTCTGGACAAAGACACCACCGGCCTGATGGTCGTGGCGAAAACCGTGCCTGCGCAAACCCACCTGGTTGATGCGCTGCAACGCCGCGAAATCACCCGCGAATATGAAGCCGTGGCTATCGGCACCATGACGGCTGGCGGCACGGTAAACCAACCCATTTCTCGTCACAGCACCAAGCGTACGCACATGGCGGTCCATCCGATGGGCAAGCCGGCCACCACGCATTACCGCATCATGGAACATTTCCGTGCGCACACGCGCCTGCGTTTGCGCCTGGAAACCGGTCGTACTCACCAGATCCGTGTGCATATGTCACACATTGACCATCCTCTGGTCGGCGATCAGCTCTACGGTGGCCGTCCTCGTCCGCCAAAAGGCGCATCTGAAAACTTTATCCAGCAATTGCGCACCTTCGATCGTCAGGCGCTGCACGCGACCATGTTGCGCCTGTTCCATCCGGTTACCGGCATTCAAATGGAGTGGCATGCGCCACTGCCGCAGGACATGGTTGATCTGATCAACGCCCTGAAAGCCGATACCGAAGAGTTCAAGGATCAGATGCATTGGTAATGCCTGCATTAATCCTTCCCCAGTGGCCGCAGCCTGAATCAGTGCGGTCCTGTTCAACGACGCGTCAGGGCGGTGTCAGTTTGCCGCCTTATGCGTCATTGAATCTTGGTTCTCACGTTGCTGACTCCCCAGAAAATGTGGCTATCAACCGCCAGCGAATCATTGAAATTGCCTCGTTGCCTGCTGCGCCCCATTGGCTGGAACAGGTGCACAGTACCGACGTTGCTCGTTTAACTCGGCAAACTCCACACCACACGCTGCGTGCCGATGCGGCTTATACCGACGAGCCGGGCGTGGTTTGTGCGGCGATGAGCGCAGATTGCCTGCCAGTCCTGTTTTGCAGCCAGGCAGGAGATGAAGTCGCGGCGGCACATGCTGGATGGCGTGGCCTCAACGCGGGTATTCTCGAAAATACGATTTCAGCGTTTCGCGCCAGGCCTGAAAATATCATGGCCTGGTTCGGTCCGGCGATTGGGCCGCAGCAGTTTGAAGTCGGTAGTGAGGTGAGAGAGGCGTTTATGGCTTCCGACCCGCTCGTGGCCTCTGCATTCACTCCGCGTGGGGAAAAATACCTTGCCGATATCTATTTGCTCGCCCGCCTGAGATTACAGGCAGTCGGGGTCTCGCACATTTTTGGCGGTGACTGCTGCACGGTTAGCGATCCCTCTCAATTCTTCTCCTATCGACGTGATGGCATCACCGGACGGCTGGCAAGTTTGATTTGGCTGAGATAACCTAATAAATCAAGACGATCCAAAGACGCGTAACGTTGTACTCATAATATACTGACAAAATAACCTTGAAATCGTGAGGGATGACCTCATCTAATCTCCAGTAGCAATTTTGTTCAGTATTTGGAGGTGTTATGCGTCTGGATCGTCTTACCAGTAAATTCCAGCTTGCCCTCGCCGATGCCCAGTCTCTCGCACTTGGGCGCGACAACCAATTCATCGAACCTGTCCACCTGATGAGCGCCTTGCTCACGCAGGAAGGGGGAACCGTGCGTCCTTTATTGACCTCAGCGGGCGTTGACGCTCAACGAGTTCGCACGGACGTCGACCAGGCATTGGCGCGTTTACCGCAAGTTGAAGGAACCGGTGGTGATGTTCAACCATCAAGTGAACTGGTTCGTGTTTTAAATCTATGTGACAAATTATCGCAGCAGCGTGCTGATAAGTTTATCTCTTCCGAGCTTTTCCTGTTGGCGGTTTTAAAAGATCGCGGTGTGTTGACTGACCTGTTGAAGGCCAGCGGTGCCACAGCAGAAAAACTCGACGCGGCTATCGATCAAATGCGAGGTGGTGACAAAGTGGATGACCAGGGAGCCGAAGATTCACGTCAGGCTTTAAAGAAATTCACCATTGATCTGACTGAGCGTGCCGAACAAGGCAAGCTGGATCCGGTTATTGGTCGTGATGAAGAAATTCGTCGCACCATTCAGGTTCTTCAGCGCCGTACCAAAAATAACCCGGTACTGATTGGTGAACCGGGCGTAGGTAAAACGGCGATCGCCGAAGGTCTTGCACAGCGCATCATTAACGGTGAGGTGCCAGAAGGACTAAAAAACAAGCGTGTACTGTCTCTCGACATGGGCGCGCTGGTGGCGGGTGCCAAATATCGTGGCGAATTTGAAGAACGTCTGAAAGGCGTACTTAACGATTTGGCCAAGCAGGAAGGCAACGTCATTCTATTTATAGATGAGCTGCATACTATGGTCGGTGCGGGTAAAGCCGATGGCGCTATGGATGCCGGTAACATGCTTAAGCCTGCATTAGCTCGCGGTGAGCTGCACTGCGTCGGCGCTACGACGTTGAACGAGTATCGTCAGTTTATCGAGAAAGATGCGGCATTAGAGCGTCGTTTCCAGAAAGTATTTGTGGCTGAGCCTTCAGTCGAAGATACCATTGCGATTTTGCGTGGTCTGAAAGAGCGCTACGAGCTGCATCACCACGTGCAGATTACTGACCCGGCGATTGTCGCGGCGGCTACTCTGTCTCATCGCTATATCTCCGATCGCCAGCTACCGGACAAGGCCATCGACCTGATAGATGAAGCGGCTTCCAGCATTCGTATGCAGATGGACTCCAAACCGGAATCTCTGGATCGCCTGGACCGTCGTATCATTCAGTTGAAGCTTGAACAGCAGGCATTAAAGAAAGAATCGGATGATGCCAGCATCAAGCGCCTCGAAATGCTTAATACAGAGCTAGAGCAGAAAGAACGTGAATACTCCGGGCTTGATGAAGAGTGGAAAGCCGAAAAAGCATCTCTGACCGGCACGCAGAATATTAAAGCTGAACTTGAGCAGGCAAAGATTACGCTTGAGCAGGCGCGTCGCGTGGGTGACCTTGGCCGCATGTCTGAGCTGCAATACGGCAAAATCCCTGAATTGGAGAAACAGCTCGCGATAGCAACCCAGGCCGAAGGCAAAACCATGAAGCTGCTGCGCAATCGCGTAACCGATGTGGAAATTGCCGACGTGCTGGCCCGCTGGACCGGTATTCCGGTCGCAAGAATGTTGGAAAGCGAGCGCGAAAAACTGCTGCGTATGGAAGATGAACTGCATCAGCGTGTCATCGGCCAGAATGAAGCTGTTGATGCGGTTTCGAATGCGATTCGTCGTAGTCGTGCAGGGCTGTCTGATCCGAACCGTCCGATTGGCTCGTTCCTGTTCCTCGGCCCAACCGGTGTAGGTAAAACCGAACTTTGTAAGGCGCTGGCGACATTCCTGTTTAATAGTGATGACGCGATGGTTCGCATCGATATGTCCGAGTTTATGGAGAAGCACTCGGTTTCAAGGCTGGTGGGTGCGCCTCCGGGATATGTTGGTTATGAAGAAGGCGGCTAT
>CAWUIY010000036.1:0-22373 GCA_963922555.1 uncultured Serratia sp.
CCAGCCCCTGGGCGGCTCCGGAGGCCAGCGCGGCGATGAAAATTGCCTTCACTCACCCACCGTGCAGCGTCATAACAATGCTTAGCATCGCCACTATTAGCGCCGTGCCACTAATGTAAAACACGCTACCGATAGGCAACTTACGGCACAGAATCTGCGTTCCTACCGCTACTGTAAACATCATGCAAGCCATGACTCCGGCGATCACCGGGCTACCCGCGTCGGTGTAATGGCTCAGCAATACCGGCCCTAATGAAAGCATCAGCGATGTGGCGGTCAAACCCGGTGCAAAAAACAGGCATCCCATCAGCAGATGGAAAATGTTTTTCTTTGGGATTGCAGGCAGGCGCAGCGGGCGTGGCGCAGCAGCAAGGTTTTTTGGCGCAGGCGGCAGACGCAGGGCGATAATTATCGCGCTCAGTTGCACCAGAAATTCGACGATAAAGACGGTAGTTTCAGGATGCGGCACGAAGCGCACGATGGCCCCACTCATTACTGGCCCTAACCCCGCTCCACTGACCATTGCAATGGATGCCACCAGTGCGGCCTGGCGTTTACGGCTTTCGCCTCCGGCATCAACCACCGCAGCCATGCTGGCTGTCACGGTGATCCCGACCGCAATCCCGGTAAGAAAACGCGCCGCTAATAACGCGTAGACTGATTGTGCGGACATAAAACACAGGCAAGCCAAGACGGCGGCAATCAGCCCCGGAAGGATAATTTTTTTTCGTCCCAAACGATCGGCCAGCTGTCCGGCAATCAGCAAAGTGATCACCAGCGCTAAGATGTAGCAGGCAAAAATCAGCGTTAAGGTGCCGGATGAAAATCCAAATTGCTGTTTCCAGTGGATATAGAGCGGCGTTGGCGCGTTTGAGAGCATAAACACGGCCACGACCAGCCATGCAGATTGCAACAGACGCAGCGGGGAGTAACCCGGCACACCAAGTTTATCGGGATTTAACTGGCTTTCGGCCGGTAAAGACTGCGACATGTTTTTTCCTGTTATTTAATGGCTGAAAACACTGTTCAGCCTGGTAGACAGGATAAAGACAAAAACATAGAAGAAAAATAGGCTAAAATTCCCAACATATCGGACATAAATGTCGTAAATGCGCAGAGTGGATCATGAGCAAGCTGAGCGGGATTGAAATATTTGTGCAAGTTGCCGAGTCACGCAGCTTTTCAGAAACCGCGAAACAGCTAGGCGTTTCTTCTTCGGCTGTGGGGAAAAGTATCGCTCGGCTCGAGGCGCGTCTAGCCGTACAGCTGTTCTACCGCAGCACTCGCAGTATCACGCTGACTCACGAAGGGGCGCAATATCTGGAGCGCTGTCGCCGCATTCTGGCCGAGGTTGAAAACGCCGAACTGGAGCTGATGGAAAGCCACCGCGCTCCGCAGGGGCAGCTAAAAATCAGTTTGCCGCTGGTCGACGTGATCGTGCTGCCCTTGATCAGCGGCTTTATGCAACGTTATCCGGAAATTCGACTGGATATCGACATGACCGATCGCATGGTCGATATTATCGAAGAGGGTTTTGACGCGGTGATACGCACTGGTACGCCGGTCGATTCGCGGCTGAAATCACGCTTTCTCGGCGGTTATCAGCGCACAATCGTCGCCTCTCCGCGATATCTTGCACAAAGAGGCAAACCAGCGTGCTCGGCGGATCTGGCGCAACATGACTGCCTGTTGCACAAATACCCGAGTACAGGTCGCATTGAACAATGGCGGGGATCCATCGATCCCTCCGAACTTCCGGCCACCATGGTCTGCAATACCAATCGAGTGATTATCGACGCCACTCTTAAAGGGTTAGGCATTGCCTGCCTGCCGGAATATCAGGTAAGAGGTTATCTGGAACAGGGCCTTCTGGTCTCAATTCTTGCCGATCAGCCTGCTGCCGAAAACGGCTACTGGGCGCTCTGGCCAGTAAGCAAACACGTGACACCCAAACTGCGCGCATTCATTGATTATCTGGTGGAATATTTCGAGAAAAACCCGCTTGGCAATTAAAGGGACGCAGGGCCAAGGCTTGTCCGAAAATCGTTCTGTACCAGGCTTAATGGAGTAAACTTAAAGCAGGTAATATCCAGAAGGAGAAATGACCATGAAAGGTTTTTATCGCATTCTAGCAGGCCTGAGTATCATGCTGTTCAGCGCCTCGTCTCTGGCCGTCGAGACCCAAACACCGGTTCAAAGACAGCAGCAGTTATTGGTTAATCCCGCACAACAACGCATGCAGCAAAGGATGCAGACCGATCAGCAGCTGCACCAGCGTCAGCTAGAGCAAGACCTGAAATTTAGCCAGCAGCAGCAGCGCTTGAGACTGCAATCTCAGTCTCTAAACGATCAACAGCGTTTGCAGCAAAGCCAGCTCGACAATAATCAGCAGCGACTGCAACAGAAACTCAATCAGACGCCATAGAACCTGCACTGATGATGAGTCATTATCAGGCGTACACTTGGTGTTAAATTTGATGCTAAATTTAACACCAAAGGGAGTTTGCTTGTGTCTGAAAATATTAAATCGCGAAATCAGGTCCGATAAGGTCGATGCGGTCGGTGCAGACGCAGTCGACGCCCCAATCCAGCAGTAATCGTGCTCTTTCCGGGCTGTTTACCGTATAAACCAGAATATGCAATCCCGCCTGTTTCAGAGCCTGAACGCGCTCTTCCGTCAGCTCTTTGTGATTGATATGCAAGGAAACACAGGCCAGACGGGTGGTTAACGCCTGCCAGTTTTCATCCCACTTATCCAGCAGCAAACCGCGCGGCAAATCAGGCACGGCGGCCTGTGCGGCCTCGAGCGACGGCACATCAAACGAGGAAAGCAGCGGCGGCACTGGCTGGCCTTTCCAGAACTCGGCTGCCGCCAGCGCAACTTTCTCACCGGTCTCGTAGGCCAGCCCGGTAGTTCCTTTAATCTCGATATTGGCCATCATGCCGTATTCGGCACAGCGCGCTGCAACCTCTGACAGCAGCGGCAGTTTTTCTCCGCTAAAGCTGGCGCTATACCAGCTTCCGGCGTCAAGCTGAACCAGCTTGTCCCAGCTCAGCTCACCCGCCACGCCCCAGCCATTGCTGGTGCGATTCAGCGTGTCATCATGCAGCAGGAAAATCTCGCCGCCCTGCGCCAGTTTTACGTCAAACTCAATCATGCCGTGACCCAGGCGCGCCCCGGTATCAATCGCTGCCAGGGTATTCTCGGGCGCTAGCGAACCGCCGCCGCGATGAGCCACAATGCGTGGATAAGGCCAGACTGTCATGTTCACTCCATCCGTATTCCGCTTTTCGAATCAAAAAAGTGTAGCGCGTGCGCGGGTAAAACCAAACGTAAAAACGTGCCGGTGGCCGGGCAATGTTCGTGAGAAAGCCTCACGACGACCCCGCTGTCCGCCAAAACACCGTGCGCCAGGTTATCCGCACCGAGCAATTCGAGGTTTTTCAGTTCCATAGGAATACCACTCTGAGGGTCATCCGTCAGTTGAATATGCTCAGGCCGCACACCCAGTGTCAACTCACGACCGCCCCATTCCGGGCGCGGCTTTGGCAGTGGCAGCTCATAGCCGCCTTCCATCACCAGCGACGTGCCATCGGAGGTCAGCTGTCCAGGCAACAAATTCATGGCCGGTGAGCCGATAAAACTGGCCACAAACAGGCTGGCAGGGCGTTTATAAACCTCTGAAGGCGTGCCGATTTGTTCGGCAATACCCTTATTCATCACGATCAC
Source organism: uncultured Serratia sp. (assembly GCA_963922555.1). Taxonomy (GTDB): domain Bacteria; phylum Pseudomonadota; class Gammaproteobacteria; order Enterobacterales; family Enterobacteriaceae; genus Rouxiella. Next base: position 3,731 of record CAWUIY010000036.1, read on the forward strand.
TCGCTCGGCCAAAGTCATCGCCTCAACCTGATCGTGCGTCACGTACAGGCTGGTTGTCCGCAGACGGCGATGCAACTGTTGCAGCTCAAGACGCATCTGCACGCGCAGCTTGGCATCAAGGTTGGACAACGGCTCGTCAAACAAGAATACCGCCGGTTCACGCACAATCGCGCGTCCCATTGCCACGCGCTGGCGCTGGCCGCCGGAAAGCTCGCGCGGTTTGCGTTTAAGCAGTGGCCCCAGCTCCAGAATACGCGCCGCCTCTTCGACTCGCGCCTGGATCTGCGCCTTACCAAAGCCGCGAATTTTCAGCCCGTATGCCATATTGTCGTACACGCTCATATGCGGGTACAGCGCGTAGTTTTGAAACACCATCGCAATGCCGCGATCTTTTGGCTCCAGATTCGTCACACGCACGTCGTTAATATAAATGTCACCGCTGGTAGTGCGCTCAAGTCCCGCCACCATGCGCAGCAGGGTCGACTTCCCGCAACCTGAAGGCCCCACCATCACGATAAACTCGCCGTCGGCGACGTCCAAATCAATGGTTTTAATAATCTGATTTTGTCCGTCGTAGGACTTGGTCACTGCCTGTAATTTTAGATTTGCCATAATATATTGTTTACCAGGTTAATCATTTCTCACTGTCTACCAGACCGCGAACAAACCAGCGTTGCATCAGGAGCACTACCGCTAACGGTGGCAATAGGGTCATGATCATCGCGACCATCACCTGATTCCACTGCGTCGAGCCGTCTCCCAGAGAGATCATGCTTTTGATCCCCGCCACCGCCGTGCCCATTGAAGGATTGCTGGTGATCAGGATTGGCCACAGGTATTGATTCCAGCCGTAGATAAAGGTGATGACAAACAGCGCCGCCAGATTGGTTTTCGATAATGGCAGCACGATGTCCCAGAAAAAGCGCATTGCCCCTGCGCCGTCGATACGCGCCGCCTCCAGCAACTCGTCCGGTAACGTCATAAAGAACTGGCGGAACAGGAAGGTGGCGGTCGCTGATGCCATCAGAGGCAGGGTCAGTCCGGTGTAGCTGTCGAGCATGTGCAGATTGGCGATCACCTGCACGGTCGGGAAAATACGGACTTCGACCGGCAACATCAGCGTCATAAAAATCAGCCAGAAGAACAGGTTACGCAGCGGGAAACGGAAATAGACGATGGCGTAAGCCGACAGCATCGAAATCGAAATCTTGCCGATGGTTATCGCCATCGCCATGATAAAGCTGTTCAACAACAACGGTCCAAAAGCCGGGCTGCTGCTCCCTGCGCCTTGCGTCCAGATAGTGTGAAGATTTTCAAAGAAGTGGCCGCCCGGGATCAGGCTCATTGGCACCTCAAAAATCTGTTTGTTATCCAGCGTCGAGGCAACAAAAGCCACGTACAGCGGGAACAGCACCAGCAGCACGCCAATAATCAGCACGACGTGACAGAAAATATCGAGGCCTCTTCTGTTTTCAATCATTGGTAACGCACCTTACGCTCAACGAAGCGGAACTGAATAAATGTCAGGGCAATCACCATCACCATCAATACCACCGACTGAGCGGCTGAGCTTGAAAGGTCAAGTCCGGTAAATCCTTCACGATACACCTTGTAAATCAACGTCGTGGTGGCTTGTACCGGACCACCTTGGGTCGCGGCGTCGATGACCGGGAAAGTATCAAAGAAGGCGTAAACCAGATTGACCACCAGCAGGAAGAAACTGACCGGGGAAATCAGCGGTAGCACCAGATTGAAAAAACGACGAATTGGACCGGCACCGTCGATGGCGGCAGCTTCCACCAGCGAGCGCGGGATCGACTGCAAAGCGGCCAGGAAAAACAGGAAGTTGTAGCTTACCTGCTGCCAGATAGACGCCAACACCACCAGGAACATTGCCTGCCCGCTGTTCTGCGCATGGTTCCAGTTATAGCCCAGCGTGCCGAGGAAATGGGTAATCAGTCCCAGGCCGGGGCTGAACAAAAACATCCATAATACGGCGGCTACGGCGGGCGCGACGGCGTAAGGCAGAATGAGCAGGGTTTGATAAATTCGACTGCCGCGGATCACATGATCCACCATGGCGGCCAACAGCAAGGAAATTGCCAAACCAAAAAACGCCACCATAAAACTGAATTTCAGCGTGGTGTAGAAAGAGGCGAGATAGTAAGGATCCTGAAACAGCTGCTGAAAGTTGGTCAGGCCAGCAAACTGGCTTGAGATACCAAAAGGATCCATGGTTTGCACGGAATACCACAGCGCCTGACCCGCAGGCCACAGGAAAAAGATTGCCGTGATCAGTAACTGAGGCAGAACCAGCGCGTAAGGCAGCCAGCTACAGCCAAAACCGGGACGGTGTGAACTCATAGGAATTACTCTTAGAAACAAAGGGCTAACAAGAGGCGGTGAAGGTCAAACGGTGGCCGTCGCCAAACGCTTTCAGGGCAGGACGTGAACACGCCCTGCCCTGTTGATGGGTTATTGCTTCACGGAAGCTTCAAAGCGACGCAACAACAGATTGCCGCGTTGCACTGACTCGTCCAGCGCCTGTTTTGCCGTCTTCTGACCGCTCCACACGCCTTCCAGCTCTTCATCAACGATAGTACGGATCTGCGGCATGTTACCCAGACGCAGGCCTTTGGTGAACGGCAACGGTGGCTTGTTCATCATCTGGCGAGTCGCGACGTCGGAGCCTGGGTTTTTGTCATAGAAACCTTGCTGTTTGGTCAGCTCGTAGGCCGCAGTGGTCACCGGCAGATAACCGGTTTTCTGGTGCCATTCGGCGGCAATTGCCGGAGTTGTCAGGAATTGCAGGAATTCGGCAACGCCTTTGTAGGTCTCTGGATCCTTACCTTTCATCACCCACAGGCTGGCTCCGCCAATGATGGCGTTTTGCGGTGCGCCTTTCACGTCCGCGTCGTAAGGCATCATGCCTACGCCGTAGTTGAATTTAGCGTACTGACGGATATCGGCCAGCGAGCCAGAAGAGGCGGTAGTCATTGCGCAATCGCCGTTATAGAACTTGGCAGTAGATTCATCCTGACGACCGAAATAGGTGAATTCACCCTTTTTGTTCATGTCTTCAAGGAATTGAATATGCTTGATTTGCTCAGGTTTGTTGAATTCCAGAACTGCGTCGGTGCCGTCGAAACCGTTGTTCTTGGTCGCTACCGGCAGGCCGTGCCAGGCGCTGAAGTTCTCAATCTGGATCCAGCCCTGCCAGCCGCTGGCGTAACCACACTTCATACCGGCTTCTTTCAGCTTAGCGGTGTCCTGCTCCAGCTCTTGCCAGGTTTTTGGCGGCTGATCGGGATTCAAACCGGCTTTCTTGAAAGCATCTTTGTTGTAGTACAGCACCGGCGTGGAACTGTTGAACGGCTGAGACAGCAGACGCCCCTGAGAATCTGAATAGTAACCGGAAACCGTTGGTACGAACTGAGAGACATCTTCTTTCATACCGGCGTCAGCGAATACCTGATAGACCGGCACAATCGCCTTGCTCGCCATCATGGTGGCGGTACCTACTTCATACACCTGCAAAATTGCCGGAGCATTACCGGTACGATAAGCGGCGATACCGGCAGCCAGGTTCTGGTCGTATTTGCCTTTATAAACAGGAACAATTTTTACATCAGGATGCGTTTGGTTAAAACGATCGGCCAGCGAGTTGACCTCTTTGCCTAACTCACCGTCCATGGAATGCCAGAAGGGAATTTCTGTGACGGCCAGCGCGTTGGCGCTGAAAGCCAGCATCAATGCTGCACCCAGAGCCGATTTTTTTAAATTGTTAAACATGCTATCTCCTGAATTCTGCCGGTGTTTGAGTTTGAAATTGCAGAGAAATAATGTGAATTGAGAAACTTTTTTATTCGGGAGCTAACATGACATGGCTAAATGACAGAAAAATAACCACTAAGTGACAATGACGTGACAGCAGAGTGAAACGCAGATGACGGCAAGATGGCAAAAAAAGGGGCGCAGCGGATTAACGCTACGCCCCTTTTAGAGATTTAAAGCAGGTTGTTCTGCCTGATGAAACTTACAGCGCGCGCTTCAGACGAGCGACGGCTTCGTGCAGCTGCTCTTCTGTCGCAGTTGCGAAGGAAATACGGAAAGTAGAGTGATCCGGATTGTCAGAGTAGAAAAATTCGCCCGGTACAAATACCACGCCTTGTTCCAGCGTTTTCTTCATCCACTCGGTGCAGTTACGCGGCTCGCGGAAGCGCGCCCACAGGAACATGCCGCCTTTCGGATAGTTAAAGGTCAGCACGTGACCCAGTTCGCGCTCCAGCAATTCCGCCAGTACAGTACATTTCTTTTTGTAGGCAGCGCGGATGGTTTCAATCTGCTGATCAAGACGGCCCATCGCCAAATAGTTCTCGGCAACAACCTGCGACAGTGAGCTGGCGTGCAGGTCAGCGGCCTGCTTGATGCTCGCCACTTTGTGCAGCAGCCACTGAGGCATGATAACCCAGCCCAGACGCAGGCCCGGTGCCAGGATTTTGGAGAAAGTCGACGTATAAATAATGTTTTCGGCATGACCGAAATGCGCATGAGAAAGCTCATACAGCGTCGGTACGCGTTCGTCGGTAAAACGCAGCTCGCCGTAAGGGTCATCTTCAACGATCAGGAAATGGTGCTCGGCGGCCAGCTTAACCAGCTGCTCGCGACGAGCCAGACTCAAGGTCACACCGCTCGGGTTACCAAAGGTCGGCACCAGGTAAACGCCCTTGATCTTGCGCGTTTTCAGGATCTCAGCCAGTTCATCAACTTTCATACCGTCGCTGTCAGAACCTACGGAGACCAGATTCGCTTCTGCCAGTTCCAGTGTTTGCAGCGCGGCCAGATAGGTCGGACGCTCGACGACGAATACATCATCCGGATCAACAACAGCGCGCATCACCAGATCCAGCGCCTGTTGGGAACCGGCGGTGACGACGATGTCCTCGGGTGCAGCAACGATGCCGCGACCTTTACACAGCTCGGCAATGCGGGCGCGCAGGCCATGGCTGCCTTCGGTCAGGCCGTATTGGAATGCAAGCTCAGGCTGCTCGGTGATCGCCAGCTGAGTCGCTTTTGCCAAACCTTCAAAGTCGAACAACGCAGAGGAAGGGATCCCTCCCGCCAGCGAAATAACGCCTTCCATTTGGCTATGCTTCAGCAATTCCCGAATAGCCGAACTCTTAAGCCTGACCATGCGGGCAGCGAGCAAACCTTCTGTGTTCATTTCATGTTCCCGATAATGTGCAAAGTTAAAAATGTTATAAGCAAAGTGAATTTGTATATCAGCTAATTTATAGATAAACAAAACCCCGCAAAGCGCATGCCGTGCGGTTTAATAGATTTAACACAGATTTTTTCTGAATCAACGATATTTATTGCGCGCATAAACACACCGCTACAGAAGTGTGTTTATCTGCTGGCAGGCTAAAATCCTCAAGGCAAAAAACTTAAGTAAAGAATCTGCTACGATCCGGTAAACTACCGCTGTCCTTTATCATTAGTTATCTGCATCTCACCATGAAATTAACCATAGAAAAACTCGGTTTGCTTACCGCCCAGGATAAAATTGATTTAGCCAAAATCTGGCCTAATCAACAGGTTACTGACTGGGAAAATGAAGACCAGCAAAAGTCGATTTTTGCCGCGCGCTTTAATGACCGCCTGCTGGGTGCCGTTAAAGTGTTGATTAACGGCGATAGGGCCGAATTGACGGATTTGTGCGTGCGTGAAGTGACCCGCCGCCGCGGTGTGGGATTGTACCTGCTGGAAGATTTGCAGTTTCAATTGCCCACGGTGCAACATTTTTCGATGCCTGCCATCGCCGATGACCCGGTGCTCAATGCCTTTATGGCCGCCTGCGGATTCGAATGTAAGGCGAGTTACTGGCATAAAGCGCGTTCTTGATGCCGAAGCAGCGTGGCCTTAAACGCGGCTGATTGCGCACTTGAAATCGCAATAAGCTGCGTTGAACGACAAATTGCAGGCATAAAAAAAGCGACCTTCTGGTCGCTTTTTACTGAACGTGTTTACTTGGCAGTAAAGGCGTTATCGCATCAGGCTTCGATCGCTGTGCGCAGCTTTTTCATGGCATTCTTTTCAAGCTGACGAACACGTTCGGCAGAAACACCGTACTTGTCGGCCAGTTCTTGCAGCGTCGATTTGTTATCATCGTCGAGCCAGCGAGCACGAATGATATCCTGGCTACGCTCGTCCAGACCTTCCATCGCGAAAGTCAGTTTGTCGGCGGCGCTACTTTCCCAGTTATCTTCTTCAATGCTTTCAGCAAAGTCAGAACTTTTATCCTGCAGATACAGCATCGGTGCCATGGCCTGACCATCGCGCGGTTCTTCGTCCGGCGTTGGATCAAAAGTCATGTCCTGCGCTGCCATGCGGGACTCCATTTCCAATACGTCTTTACTGGTTACGCCCAGTTCGCGCGCAACATGCTCGACTTCTTCGTGGCTGAACCAACCAAGACGCTGTTTGTTTTTGCGCAGGTTAAAGAACAGCTTACGCTGAGCCTTGGTGGTCGCGACTTTCACGATACGCCAGTTACGCAGCACGTATTCGTGGATCTCTGCTTTGATCCAATGCACAGCGAAGGAAACCAGACGTACGCCGACTTCCGGATTAAAACGGCGAACCGCTTTCATCAGGCCGATGTTGCCTTCCTGGATAAGGTCAGCCTGTGGCAAACCGTAACCTGAATAATTACGAGCGATATGAGCGACAAAGCGTAAATGAGAAAGGATCAGATGCTTGGCCGCTTCCAGATCGCCCTCGTAATGCAGCCGTTCAGCCAGCGCCCGTTCTTCCTCTGCGGTAAGCATAGGATAGGCATTGGCGGCCCGTACATAGGCTTCCAGGCTACCTTGGGGTACTAATGCTAAAGTTTGCATTTCTTTGGTCATTAAAGCCTCTCTAATGTGACGTAAGAAGGTTTTACACAACGTTGCCGTGGAATGAATACCAACGGATTACAGTTCAACGAAGAACCACTCACATTTGCTGCTGATTTGACCCTGAATCTCGCTCAAAGTTCATTCGTTAGCGCCTTCTCGGCCCAACGACTGTATGCGAGGTAAAGGGGAAATGATTGGGAAATTGTGCTTAACGGGGAAGATGAATATAAGACCCTAAATTATAAGGATCCTTTAATGCAGACTACTGATATGGGGATCTTCCCTTGCAGCACAACCCGCAGCTACAAGGGAAGAGTATAACAAAAAAATCTTATTGTGGTGTAAATCGTCGTAAATGTTGCACGGTTGCCAGGTAAGCAGCGATCCAGCCAATCATTGCAGAGATTAACAGCAACAGCAGGCTTTCGTCCCAACCCAGACCGTGCAGGTCAAAGGTTGTGCCGAACACCGAGGCAACCTGAGTTACTACCGTTTCAAGCCGCCACACCAGACCTTCGGAAAGAATCAATGACAACACTGCACCGCAGAAGCCCAGCATCGCTCCACCGTTAAGGAATGGCCGCAGGATAAAGCCGTCTGTCGCCCCTATCAGCTTCATCACATTGATGGTATCGCGACGGCTGAAAATGCTCAGGCGCACGCTGTTACCAATCACCAGGAACACCGCGACAATCATCAGCACGCCAATCATCGCCGCAATTTGCCCCACCAGCCCGGTTAGCGCCGCAAGACGGGCAAACCAGCTGTCATCCATTCGGACCTCATCGACGCCCTGTACCGCAGCAATGCGATCGCGCAGCGTACTTAGCGTGTTGCCACCCTGGAAGTTCATTTTTGGCGTGACGATAGCCACCGCTGGCAGAGGGTTCTGCTCGAGCATGTCCATTGCGCCGCCAAAGCCTGACCAGTTACGGAACTCACCCATCGCTTCCTGACGAGAAAGATAGTTAACTTTATCAACGCCCGCTTCGGCTTTCAGCGCCTTGACCACGTTCATGGCCGCATCGTCATCCAGCGATTTATCGATATACACGGTAAGCTGCGGCGTCGGATACCACTGTTCGGCAGCCTGACTGACGTTTTTCCACACCAGATAACAGACGCTCGGCAAGGTCAGCGAGATAGCAATCACCATGATAGTCAACAGCGTTGCCAACGGCTGGCGCAGCATGTCGCGAATAGTATTGCTCCACGCATAACGCCACTGCTCGCGGAACCCGCCCTGCAATGACTTACTTTTCGATTCAGGGGTGCTTTTAACCTTCCTGACCGGTTTAGGACTATTCGCCATAGTATGCGCCTCCGGCCATTCTTCCCTGACTCAAGGTCAGCGTGCGGTAACGGCGGCTAGCGATTAGGCCCATGTCATGGGTTGCCATCAGCACGGTTACGCCAACTCGGTTAAATTCTTCAAACAACCGCAAAATCCCCTCCGACAGGACTTCGTCAAGGTTACCTGTAGGTTCATCAGCAAGCAGTACCGCGGGTTTATTCACGACGGCACGGGCAATGCCCACACGCTGCTGCTCACCACCGGAAAGCTGGATAGGGAAGTTTTTCGCCTTATCCAGCAAGCCGACTTTGTCCAATGCGGCAGAAACGCGACGACGAATATCTTCGCCGCTGGCACCCGCAATAATCAGCGGCATGGCCACGTTGTCATAAACGGTTCTGTCCAGCAGCAGATGGTGATCCTGGAAGATCATGCCGATCTGGCGACGCAGGAAAGGCACTTCGCGGCTCTTCAGACGGCTAATGTCGTGGCCGCCAAACAGAATGTTTCCTGCACTCGGGCGTTCAATACCGCAAATCAGCTTCAGCAGGGTACTTTTACCGGCTCCGGAGTGACCGGTCAGAAACGCCATCTCCCCCTGCTGAATGTGGAAATCGACGCCTTGCAGCGCCTGTCGCCCGCCTAGATAAGCTTTACTGACCTGTTCAAAGCGAATCATCCGTATTAATCCTCTCGGGCAAAAAGTGCCTCAATAAAATCGTCAGCCTTAAACGGCCTTAAATCTTCGATACCCTCACCTACGCCGATATAGCGGATAGGGATCTCAAACTGGTCGGCGATAGCGAAAATCACGCCGCCCTTGGCAGTGCCGTCCAGCTTGGTCAAGGTAATACCGGTCAGGCCGACCGCCTCGTTAAACAGCTTGGCCTGGCTCACTGCGTTCTGCCCGGTACTGGCATCCAGCGTCAGCATAACCTCGTGAGGGGCGTCTTCGTCCAGTTTTTTCATGACCCGGACAATTTTCTTAAGCTCTTCCATTAAATGAGATTTGTTCTGCAAACGGCCTGCAGTATCGGCGATCAGCACGTCGATTTTGCGTGACTTAGCCGCCTGAATCGCGTCGAAAATCACCGAGGCTGAGTCAGCCCCTGTGTGCTGGGCGATCACCGGAATATTGTTGCGCTGACCCCAAACTTGCAGCTGCTCTACTGCCGCTGCACGGAAGGTATCACCCGCAGCCAGCATCACCGACTTGCCTTCTGCTTCAAACTGGCGCGCCAGTTTACCGATGGTGGTCGTTTTGCCGACGCCGTTAACACCCACCATCAGGATGACATACGGGGTTTTCCCGCTAACATCCAGTGGCTTATCAACTTTAGCCAATATTTCAGACATTTCTTCCTTCAGCTTGCCATAAAGCGCTTCAGCATCTTTCAACTGTTTGCGGCTCGCGTGCTCGGTCAGGGAAGCAATGATTTTGCGGGTCGTTTCAACGCCGACGTCAGCGATAAGCAGCTGTTCTTCCAGCTCATCGAACAGGTCATCATCGATTTTCTTGCCACGGAACAGACCGATAAAGCCGGATCCGAGATTCTGCTTGGTTTTAACCAGGCTGCGTTTAAGTCGGGCAAAGAAGCCTTCTTTGGTTGGACGCTTCTGCTCAGTCTGCTGCTCAAGCGCAGGCAGGCTGACCAGCGGCTCCTGGGCTACCGGTAAATCCTGGACTTCAGGAACGTCGTGCTCAGGCTCTTCAGCGATTTCAACGTGATGCTGTTGCGCAGAAACTTGTTCAGTGACCTCAACGATTTCCTGCGCCAGCGTTTCGGGAGCAGGTTCTGCCTCTTGTGCTTTGACTTCTACCGGCTCGGCGTCGATAACGACTGGCTCGGCTTCAGGCAGGTATTCGGCGATCACTGGCTCGACGTGCTCCGGCTCGACTTCTGCCAGGCGTTCAATAGCCTCAGGCTCGGTGTGAGCAGGTTCAGGAATTATTTCGTGCGCTTTATCAACGATTTCTGCTTCGGTGATGGCGGCAGCGTCCCATTCTCCAGGATGCGCTTCCGATTCTGCCTGCTCTGCATGATGAGTTTGGTGATGCTCTGTAGAAACAGCGGGCGCCTCGGCTTCGGCGTGTTCTGCCGGCTCAACGGGCTGCTCAATTTTTTCTGCTTCTTGCGGCTGTTCTTCTTCCTTACGACCACGTCCAAACCAGGAAAGAAAACCGCGTTTTTTCTCTTTTGCCATTTTACAACTTCACTCCACGCCGTTAATTCCCGACGAACGGATTATTAATTAGGGTAATAGTCTCGCAGTCTATCACTTTCCCTTAAACGCAACACGCCTGAGTGATGAATTCACTGCTCATACAATCAACTACACGTGGAACCGTTACGGAAGATGGGGATAAATGTTTGCCCAAACGTGCCACACCGGTAGAATAGCGCTCCAAACCGTGTTCTGAACAGCCACGACGACATTTATACAACCAGAATTTATAATCAAAACTATGGCAAAAAAACCGCAAACCCCGGCTGCTGGCCAGATCCGCCTGATCGGTGGACAATGGCGTGGACGCAAGCTGCCGGTGCCGCACAGCCCAGGCCTGCGCCCGACGACCGATCGGGTCAGAGAAACATTATTTAACTGGCTGGCTCCGGTAATTCAGGGTGCGCGTTGCCTGGACTGCTTCGCCGGTAGCGGCGCATTGGGGATTGAAGCCCTGTCGCGCTATGCGGGCAGCGCCACGTTGCTAGAATTTGAAAAACCAGTTGCCCAGCAGCTCGAGCGCAACCTGGCCTTGCTGAATGCTTCGCAAGGGCAGGTTATCAACGTTAATACTCTGAATTGGCTGGCAAAAAGTGGCACGCCGTATGACGTGATTTTTCTCGATCCGCCGTTCCGCAAAGGCATTTTGCAAGACACGCTTGGCATGCTGGATGCCAACGGCTGGTTGGCTGATGAAGCCTGGATTTATATTGAATCCGAAGTCGAACACGGTCCGATCCCGGTGCCCACGGGCTGGCGTTTACACCGCGAAAAAATAGCCGGACAAGTTGCCTATCGTTTATATCACCGCGACGTCACGCCAGACGCGGACGCCTCGCCACAGGAGCAGTCAGATGTTGATTAATTTTGGTCGTTTATTGATGCTTTGCATCTGGATTTTTCTGTTGTCGAACGTGGTTCATCCGTTCCCTAAACCGATGAGATATTTCCTCGATGTGGCGATGGTATTTATGTTCTTCATGCACGGGATCCAAGTCATGTTGCTGAAAGCCACACAGGGCAAAGATCAGCCTAAGATTGGCGGCTGGCTGGAACTGCGCATTTTCCTGTTCGGCGTATTTGAGCTGCTTGCCTGGCAGAAAAAACAACCACCGCTGCCAAAAAAGTAAGTTTCCAGAACGGCAGTCACTGGTCTTGATTACCCTCACATCGCGCACTTCCCCGCGCGATGTGACTTAGCTAAGCAAAAGTTAATCTAACTCGCCTAAAATCCTCCATTTACTTCACAAAACAATTTTAAGCCTGTTTTAAGATTGTCGGCCCCCCTCTGCCTCTCCTACACTGAAAGGATGTGGAGGAGCAGGAATTGCTCCGCCGTTTTGGCAGTTCTTTGCTTTCTTTGATCAAATAAGGACAAACAATGAGTTGGCCGTTTATTGCCGTATTTCTTTCTGCCTGGCTATATGTCGATGCTCGCTATCGGGGACCGCGCTGGCAGGGTTGGTTGTTTAAACCTGTCACCTTGCTGTTGCTGATGCTGCTTGCCTGGTTAGCGCCGGTGATTTCCACCAATGGCTATCTGATCGAGGTGGGACTACTGGCAACGCTGATTGCCGATGCGCTGCTGCTATTGCCTAAAGAGCGCTATCTTTACGCTATTGGCGCGTTTTTCCTGTCGCACCTGCTCTATACCCTGAGTTTCGCCAGCCAGATGAGCTTTGTGTTTTATTGGCCGCTGCCGGTGGTGCTACTGGTTATTGGCGTCATATTGCTGGGGGTTATCTGGACCCGACTAGCAGAGATGCGTTGGGCAATTATCACCTTCCTGCTCATGACGCTTATCATGGTGTGGGTCGCGGGCGAACAGTATTTCTTCCGTGGAACCAATGTCGCCTTCGCAGCGCTGTGCGGCGCAATCCTGCTGCTGGTCGCAAACGTAATCTGGATGGTCAGCCATTACCGCTATAAATTCCGCGCGGCCGACGCCATCGTCGCGGCCTGCTATTTCGGCGGCCACTTCCTGATTGTTGAATCGCTATACTTGTAAATCCCCTCTTGACCCTGGAGTCAACTCCAGGGTGTAAACTCCTGCTATCAGCGTTTCAAAACGCTATTCAGGAGGTTTTATGTCTACACATCAACACTCTTCAAGCTGTGGCGGTGGCTGCAAAGGCTCAGCGCCTCGCATGACCGCCTTTAAACAAATTCAGCAAATTAAACCTGCTGGCCCACATCCGGCGGATTGCTGCAGTGATTCTGCACCTTTGGCAGCCTCTTCCTGTTGTGCCTCTACCCCACCCAGTGGGCACTCACACTCTCAAAGTCACGACGCATGCTGTAGTGATGGCGATGAAGGCGGTGATGAGGAAAGTCCCGGCGACCTTAATGCAGTTCAGCCCGGAACCCAGCGTTTAAGCTGGTTGATCTCAGGTATGGACTGCCCAAGCTGTGCGCGCAAGATTGAAAATGCGGTAAACGGCTTAGCCAACGTGAGTCACGCCAAAGTGCTTTTCGCTACCGAAAAACTGGTGGTCGATGCCTCTCACACCCTATCGGCAGAAAGCCTTGCAGTAAAAATAACACAGGCCGTTGAAGCTGCCGGTTTTACCCTGATAAAACCCGAATCGTCACCGGCTGCTGCCCCTTCTCGCCTGAAAGAAAATGCCTTACTGATCGCCTTAATCTTGCTGATGTTATTCAGTGCCTTACTGAATCAATTTACTCCGCAATGGGGAAAAATAGCCTTTACCGCGACCACGCTGGTTGGGCTTTGGCCGGTGTTGTTACAGGCGATTCGCCAGACGCGCAGCGGAACGCCATTTGCCATCGAAACATTGATGAGCATCGCCGCGATAGGCGCGCTATTTATTGGCGCAACTGCCGAAGCCGCCATGGTTCTGCTGCTGTTTATGGTCGGCGAGAAGCTGGAAGCCTTTGCTGCCAGCCGAGCACGCAGCGGCGTGAAAGCCCTGATGGCGCTGATCCCTGAGAGCGCGCAGAAAAAAGTTGCTGGTAAATTGCAGACGGTCCCAGTCGCTAGCCTGCGCCCGCAAGACATCATCGAGGTGGCAGCAGGCGGCCGTTTACCGGTTGATGCGGTGTTGATGCAGGCCGCTGCCAGTTTTGATGAAAGTGCGCTAACCGGCGAGTCTGTCCCGGTTGAACGCCAGCCCGGTGAAAAAATCCCGGCGGGTAGCCTATGTGTCGATACGATTGCCCAGCTTCAGGTGGCTTCAGCGCCGGGTAAAAGCGCTATTGACCGCATTTTGCAACTGATTGAAGAAGCAGAAGAGCGCCGTGCGCCGATTGAACGCTTTCTGGATACCTTCAGCCGCTATTACACGCCAGTAATCATGCTGATGGCGCTGCTGGTCATTGTGATCCCACCGTTGGCAATGGGTTTGCAGTGGGAAACCTGGATTTATCGCGGACTGACGCTGTTGCTGATTGGTTGCCCTTGCGCGCTGGTGATTTCCACCCCGGCGGCCATCACCTCAGGTCTGGCGGCGGCGACACGTCAGGGTGCACTGATTAAAGGCGGTGCCGCGCTGGAACAGCTGGCACTGGTTGAAACCATAGCTCTCGATAAAACCGGTACCTTGACAGAAGGCAAACCAGAATTGACCGACAGTTTTGCGCTGGCCGAGACTTCTGTGCCACAGCTGCTGGCCATGGCGGCAGCGGTAGAGGCTGGCTCACATCATCCGCTGGCGAGGGCCATTATTGAGGCCGCAGTTGCGCAACCGAAGATAATAGCCGAACGCCGTCGCGCGCTGGTGGGTGCAGGAGTCGAAGGTTGGATCAATGATAAACGCGTACTGGTCGCCGCCCCGAAGCATCTGCCTGCAGGGAGCCTGTCAAACGAGGTCGTTGCGCAAATCAGCGCGCTTGAATCGGCGGGTAAAACGGTCGTGGTGGTTCTGGAAGATGAACGCCCGCTGGGGCTGCTGGCGATGCAGGACAAACTGCGTGATGATGCCATCTCCGCGCTGGCGGATCTTAAGCGGCTGGGCATCCAAACGGTGATGCTGACCGGTGATAATCCACTGGCAGCGCAGAGCATTGCCGCCAGATTAGGCATTGATTTTAAAGCAGGATTACTACCGGCGGACAAAGTCCGGGCCGTCGCAGCGCTTAGCCAACATCGGGTTACCGCCATGGTTGGCGACGGTATCAACGATGCTCCGGCGATGAAAGCGGCGCGCATTGGGATTGCGATGGGTAGTGGGACCGACGTGGCGCTGGAAACGGCAGACGCGGCGCTGACTCACAACCGCCTTGGCGGTCTGGCGCAGATGATTGAGCTGTCTCGCGCCACGCGGGCAAATATCCGTCAGAACATTTCTATCGCGCTAGGCTTGAAAGGGATCTTCCTGGTGACCACGCTGATTGGACTCACCGGATTGTGGTTGGCGGTGCTGGCAGACTCAGGCGCAACGGCGCTAGTCACCGCCAATGCACTGCGGTTACTCAGGAAAAAATCATAAAATAATCAGGTCAGGAAGCTGGACTGTTTAAACTCTAAAAGCACTGGCGTCATTTTGCGCCGGTGCTTTTTGTTTTTTACAGGCCTTTTTTCAGCAGATGGCGATAAGGCAGCTGCTCAGTGTCGAAGGCGACCAAGGTATGTTCCATAAAGCGGCAAAACCCGGGAATATCGCGAGTGGTTGCCGGGTCATCGGCCAGGATCAGCAGGGTTTCGCCGTCGTTCATCTTGCGCACGGTTTTGCGCACCATCATCACCGGCTCAGGGCAACGCAGGCCGAGCGCGTCTAACTGATGGTCTGGATGGTCGAATACGTCGTTCATAATGATAATTACCCCTTTCTGATGCACCTTGTTTAAGCCGCGACAGTTTAACTCGCAAATGACACGACGCAAGCACAGTTACACCATGAATCCCACGAAGCGGCAACAACACAGCCAGGGAAATAATCCCGATAGGCTGACACAACTCCGTGATTCTGGAATGCCAACACGCCGGCCCCGTTGGAATGCCAGGCGCAGGGATAAACCCAATAGCGTAACTGCTGCTTGATTGGCAGAGGATTTTGTTGCGCAAACGGGCTGGGAAAGGATAGTATTCGCGCCGCGGTAGCAAAAGCGCCGTTTTTAGTACAATATTTAGCCCGCAAACTCGTAACCACACAGGGCATGATGATGCAGGCGTTATTGGGTTCCCTCACCCCAACCACTAAAAAGGTCACAATTTATGTATTCCTTTACAGCTCAACAGCGGTTTTCCGCGTTGATATGGCTTTCTCTATTCCATATCGCCATCATTACCTCCAGTAATTATCTGGTGCAGTTACCCGTTTCTATATTTGGTTTTACGACCACTTGGGGCGCGTTTACCTTTCCGTTTATTTTCCTGGCGACCGATCTAACCGTGCGTATTTTTGGTGCCCCACTGGCGCGTCGAATTATCCTGTCAGTAATGGTGCCTGCGCTGGTCATTTCCTATTTCATTTCTGCGCTGTTCTACCAGGGAAGCTGGCAGGGATTTGCCTCTCTCACCAGCCTTAATGTGATGGTGGCGCGTATCGCAACCGCCAGCTTTATGGCCTATGTGCTGGGCCAGATCCTTGATGTGCAAGTGTTTAACCGCCTGCGTCAGCGTAACAGCTGGTGGGTAGCGCCAACGGCGGCAATGTTCCTGGGCAATATTAGCGATACGCTGGCCTTCTTCTTCATTGCTTTCTATAAAAGCAGCGATGCCTTCATGGCACAGCATTGGGTTGAAATCGCACTGGTGGATTACAGCTTCAAATTGCTCATTTGTCTGATTTTCTTCCTTCCAATGTACGGTATGCTGCTGAATGTCCTGCTCAAGCGCCTTGCGCAATCAGGTAAAAGCGACGCCGGTACGTTTCACGACGACACAAAAGCCGCCAATATCTGACTTGCTTTTCGCCCGCGAATAGGTTGCCATAAAGGCCGTGAAGTCAATAATCTACCTTCGTCACGCGTTGACGGAGGTAGGGTGCGTGAAACTAAAAGGAAGCCCTATGCACAAGTTAGCCAAGTTTATGGGAATAACCCTGCTGGTTGCCGGTTTGGCGGCCTGCGATGGCAAGTCTGATGATAAAACTGCATCAGCGGATAAGGGCGCAACGCCAGCCGCAGCGGCGGCAGCAACACAGCAAATTAGCCTGCTCAACGGTAAACTGGCCTTTGCATTGCCACAGGGAATGAGTGACCAGAGCGGCAAGCTGGGCACTCAGGCCAACAACATGCACGTTTACGCTGATAAAACCGGGCAAAAAGCCGTGATCGTTATTCTGGGCGACTCTACGCCAGACTCGCTGGAAGTCATCGCTAATCGACTGGAACAGCAGCAACACGATCGCGACACCAATCTGCAAGTTGTGACCAATAAATCGATCCAGGTTAATGGCCAGACGCTGCAACAGTACGACAGTGTAATCAACTCTGCTGGTCAGAAGGCTTACTCTTCAATCGTGCTGGCAAAGATTGATAACCAACTGATGACTATGCAAATTACCCTGCCTGCTGACAACCAGCAACAGGCGCAAACTGACGCCGAAGCGATTATCTCTACGCTGAAAGTACAGTAAGCCTGGTCATGCCACACGCGGAGAACGTCTCCGCGTGTTTGCTCCGCTTTAACACCTCTTGTTTGTCCAATAAACCGCGGTGTTAATTTCCTGCAGCCCAAGCAGAGTTAATCGCAAAGATCACAAAGCAAAAGGGCCGCGAGTTGCATAGCTGGCGGCCCTTTTAGTTATTTTCGAAAGATTAACTTTCGTTGTTCAAATACATTTTGCGCAGGTAATGCGGCACAGCATCGTCGGCATTGGAGCCAATAATTTCAGCATCCGGCATTGCTGCTTTCAGGCGCGGCAGTGAGCCGCTCATCAGGCAGCCTTTACCAGACATATTCAGCATCTCGAGGTCATTCATGCCGTCGCCGAAGGCGATACAGTCTTTCAGCGTATAGCCCATCAATTTGGAGACTTCCTCCAGCGCATGGCCTTTCGACACACCACCGGCCATGACTTCAAGACATACCGGCAGAGAGAAACTCACATTGACCCGGTCACCCCAGCGCGCGTTAATCGCCTGCTCCAGCGGGATCAGTTTTTCGTGATCGTCGCAGGTGAAATACACCTTGGCGATGCCGTCGGTTTCCAGCAATCCTGGCTGGTACAGCCGATACTTGAAGACTGATTCTTTAAAAAAATCTTCCTGATCGCGGCGATCGCGGTTCATGTGCCAGTCGTCGTTTCGGTAGACGTTGGTCAAAATATCTGGATTGTCGTGAACGATGGCAAACAGGTCCTCGGCAATATCGGGATCCAGATTATGGCTGAAAATCAGGTCGCCGTCGGTATTATGCACGCGCGCGCCGTTGGAAGTAATCATATAGGCGCTGATGCCCAGTGCATCACGCATCTGTGCGACATCAATGTGATGGCGGCCAGTGGCAAATACGAAATGGATATCTCGCTTGACCAAGAGTTGCAGGGTCTCTTTGGCAAACGGGCTGAGGGTATGATCGGGTGATAGCAGCGTGCCATCTAAATCGGATGCAACAACATGATACATAACGTTAGATTCTAACCTCTGATGGAGTTGTGCGCGGTGGGCCGCGGATTAAGTTCTTCGCGCATAAAAGCGCATGATGGCGTCTAACGCCTTTGCCCGCATATCGTCCCGCTCAAACAGGATCTCGTGGCGTGCGCCTTCGATAACCAGCGGTTTACCCCCTACGCAAGGGTGCCCGGCAACGGCCATCGCCTGACAAAAAGCAGCATGTGAGCGATTGTCGACGACGTGGTCTTCACCCGCCTGCAACAGCAGCAGCGGCGTAGTAATGTTTTTTGCTTCTTCCAGGATTTTGATACCTGCCTGAATGCTTTCACGCACCCAGTGATAAGTCGGACCGCCTACTCTCAGCTCAGGGTAATCAGAATAGAAACGCTGATTACGCTTATAGCGCTCGCGGCTGTGAGTCAGGCGATTGACCACAAATGGCAGAGGCCGCCAGGTGCCGGTGCCCAACGCATAGTTATTGCGATACAGCGGGCGGCGTTCGGTCCAGTTAAGGATATTGCGCGTCAGCCAGTCCGGCGTGCGCAAGGAAATACCCGTCATTGGTGCACAAAGTACTGCTGCGTCAAAGTTTTTAGGCTCTCGGGCCAAAAATAGCGCCAGTATTGCTCCGCCCATTGAATGAGCCAGTGCAAACTTTGGAGTTGGCGTAAACTCGAAGGAGGAGGCAATTTGATGATTGCTT
>CAWUIY010000037.1:0-22255 GCA_963922555.1 uncultured Serratia sp.
CTTTCACCGATGATGTTCACCTCCCGAAACAAGAACTTGATGAACACCTTCCCTAACGGTTGATAACGCCTTAGGTGTCGCCTTTCCAGCCCTGACGGTAATGCTAGGGGTGCGAGCTGTAATCAAGCTCGCGATAACCCCGATTACCCTTACCCTGATGCTGAGTAAATTAAACCATACGGTCATGCCCGGCCATCGCCTGCGCAAGGGAAGTACTCGACTCACCATCATGTCGCAGCTTGCCATTGCTGCCTATCGCATTATACAGTCCTTTACCCCTTCGCTGTTGAAGCTGATAGCAGATGCCACGTTAACGGGGTTCGAAGTGAATCGGGATGGGGTCACGGAGGTTTTGGACAAGGCGTCAAAACGTCTTCCTACCGATATGTCTTTTGCTGGAACAGGGCCAGCCGCTTTAGCTGGGGGCGGCGTAATCAATGAAATCTACGTACAACGGAAAGTGGTTCTCTTGAAACAATCATGGCGCAAAGGAGCGTCAATAAACTACGAAGATTATAATGAGGAGATAATTACACGCGCCCTTGGCGAGCATTTGGAGGAACAGTCTACAAAGACGGAAAAATTACCTTCCTCTGCCGGTTCATCGTCAGGCTCTATTAAAAAAAGAACGGTAAGAAGTGTTGATAATCAAGACCTGGAGAGTGACGTTGGATCAGTTGCTATACCCGCAGAAACGACTGAAATAAGTGACGGAAGTATCAAAGTTAGCGAAGAGGAAATTAACGCGAGTATTAATGAAGTTATTTTAGATGACATTTCGGCTTTGCAAGTTGACCCCAAAATACTTAATGTTAAAGTCTGGGCTGCAGATTGGTATGAAAAAAAAATAAAGGAAAACGGTTATCAAGGACCTTGGCCAATAAATTGGAATGCAAAAATAAAAATATTTAAAAAGCGATTGGTAATGTCACAAACTTTAAGAAGTGTTCTGGATAAAGGCAAGGAATATATTCTTGGACCGACGGAAACAGAAGAGATTACGTTATTGGACTATGCATTCGGGTTGCATATTCGCAATGGTTTTACGCTCGATACGCACTTTGTAGCACCTGTGGGTAATGACGATGAATTCAAAGAAACCTATGAATTAATGTCGCACGTAAATTCAATTGGAAATATGCAAGAAATTTATGTGGCACACCTGGATAATACTTTTAATAGGCCTGGAATAAAAGCAGTCTATGCAAGTTATCATGAAGTTACATTGAAGAGGATAATGGAAGACTATTTTAATTATTCAGTTGAAGAAACAGGCTTAGATAAAAATGTGGTGATGGAGAAAATAAATCGTGGTGAAGTGGGTCTGCTTGAGTTTAATAATCGAGCTGTGCTAGGTATGGTTAAAATTGAGCTGGGAGAAGGTAAGTGCATTTTTGTTTCGTTGACGACTAGACAGATTTTCATGGCAGCATGCTCAGTTGACGGATTAAATATTAAATTTGACGACCAAGAAACGGCAGAATCATTTGTCAAGTATGTTCGTTATGGAGTAACGCATGAGGAACAAAATAGGAGCGTTGGTATTATCAACGCAGAAGGAAACCTTGATCTTACAAATCGAGACGTAAGATCCTTCCCGAGAGGTAAACCCGCTGGCCTCAAGATGAAACCCTTGTTGACAAATTATATTGCTGGAAATAGTTATTCAAGGGCTCTCATTGACGCCGAAATCGTTGAATTAAAGGATTATGCAGATTATCTGATTAAAACGCCCGGAGAGATTCAATTTGATTATTGGGTTGATAAGGTCGGAACGGCCGGGACTTATGTTGGCGTCTTTATGTTGCCCTTTACGGCAGGTCTGAGTATGACCATAGTAGGAGTAGCAGCAGGAAAGGTATTATCTTCTGCTGCGTTTAGTTTAGGTTTGACTTTTGTTCCCGCCCTATTGCCCAAAGTATTACCGGCTAGTTTGGCACATACACATAAAGCTCGAGCTGCTGCGCTTATTGATGGTTTATCATCTTTCGCCGGGGCGGGCCTAGGTTATGCGGGGGGGAAATTGTTGGAAAAAGTACTCTTAAAACTTGCGGCCAGAAAAGGTGTCAGCTTAAATAAATTGTCTGCAGATACACCCACTCGCGCTAATAATTCTATTAAATCTCGGACGGGTCAGCTAAATGCTGGTGGAAACAGTGATACATCGTTAGCGGATGAGCTTATTTCAACCACGCCTTCAACCACGCCTTCAACCTCGACCTCACTGGTATCAAGGCAACCCGTCAATAAAGAAAAAATCATCTCTATGTTTGAAAATATTGAAAATAAAATGCACGTCTTTAAAAGCCGGTTCGTTAATAAACGGATCAATTTATCGCACAGTACGCTCAGAGCCCGAACGGCCAGATATGAATTAATGCGTAACAGATATAAAGTTGACGTTGGGAATGTAAAGATAATCAAAAGAAATGGTGAGGTGGATCAGTTTTTCGTACTTAGGGGATCAAAAGAGGGGGCAGAGGATGCGTATATTTACTTTAAACACCCAATTGAAAATCAATTACCTGAGCTAAGTACCTCATCAGTTGACCCAATTTCCTATGAGGTTATGAATAAAACTGATTTTAATAATCGATTCCCTACGGATTTAAATCATCAAGACGACTTTATCGCGATAGACTGGCATAAGGATTTCACAAAAACAAGGAGCCCGTCATCAACCCCTTCAACATCCAACTCTGACGGTACTATCTCAACATCTACGGGGCTTGACTCAGACAGTTTGTCGGGTTCAGGTAATCTATCTCCATCGACCTATAGCACTTCGCCAACCAGTGAAGTAGTCAATAGCCCTACGTGGTATAAAGAAAGAGAGCTTAAAGCCTCATTGGCTTATATGGCACAGCGCCCTGACATATCAGATACAAACATTTCATCAAGTTTAGGAGATAGTGCAAATACTTTGAGTACAGGTACCCCAAGTGTAAACATGCATAATGCCGGGCAAACATTTGACAAAATATTTGACGAAATTATGAAACGCTCTCCGAAACCAGCGGCAGAAGCGGCTATTAATAAATTAGGGGTAGAAGCGGGTGCTAAAATCACTGATTCTTTAAAAGACAATATCGATGAAGCTGCAAATGATCATAAAATATCAAGGTCTGAAATTGATAGTAAAAAACATTGGCGCATGAATGAACATTGGAGAGAAGTTGATCAGTCAAATAACATGTTAAAGTTCAAAGATGCCAAAGAAGGGACGGTGCTTGTGGGTACCTCGTTAGTTTTTACCTCAGGTGACGGTAAAGAAGTCAATATATTTAAATTTAATGGGGTTTACAAAACGGTTGGCTTACACCAATATGTTTATAATGCGGTAGGTTTTGCGATAGAAGATACTGAAAGATTTGCATCGAGTAAAGGTAGAGTTAAGAGCGGAATTGCCGGGCGTTCTGACAGGGAGCTAATTTCTTGGCAAAACGATGAATTTTCAAAACTGGGGGGAAATACTAATCACGGACAATTAAATATCCCTCTCGTGCTTATTCTCGATAAGTCCAAACTTGAGGGATACATAGAGGGCGATCCTCTTCTGAATAAAATTCCGATTGAGGCAATTATTGAAGTGAAAACAGATGGCGATGCCGTAGAGGCTGTAACAGTACTTTTGGAACATCAATGGGGGAAAAAGATCCTCGTTTCAGCAATTGAAACAGAAGAAACGCCAGAAGCAAGAGCGGCAAGACAATTGACAAAAGATATCGAAGAAACAAAAAATATAGATGATTTTGAATCAGCTTACGCTTGGCTTCTGAGAAAAGGGGTAATGAATGGAACCCGAAAACCCTCGAATATCCCTCGTACAATAAGAGTTCTTTTGCTGGGTAGAGTGGTCAAGGATATTGATAAATTAGCTGAAAATATAGACCCTGGAGATACCACCTCTCTTTCAATAAATTTAATTAGATTTCTCAATTTATTTGAGGAAGGTAAAGCTTTTATTCATAGGCATAATATTCAACCTAATGTTGATTCATATATTTCTTTTAAAGGAATATCCATTTTGCGTGCTAGTCTAATTAAAGAAGTGAAGCCAGATTTTGATCTCGTTTACACTAAAATGCCGAAATATTACCTGTTACAATCATACGGTGGTTTCCAACAGACCCGTGGGAAATTTGAGCCACATGAAAAAAAAGCAGTCATTAAAGAGTTAAGTTATTATATTATGCTAATGAAGTCTTCGGAGCAGATATATCCTTTACGTCCTGAATTAATCAGAATGTTAAGACATTCATGGTCAGCCAGGGACTTCACTCTCAGACACGGCATTGTTAGTTCCTCTCAGACTTCCATGACGCAGGCACTTATGGTCGAGTTAAGACAAATTATTCGTAGGGAATAAATTTAACTGATTATCCGCGATAAGCTATGATGGACATGAGTTAATGTTTTACATAAACGATCATCGCTTCAGGGAGTTAACATGGATAATCAAGACACTACGACGTACCTCGATGCTTCAAAGGCGATTGACCGTCTTGAGGAGCTCTACGAGGCGTCGCTCTCGACCCTGCGTGAGGCGATTAGCCAATATATCGACAACGGCACGGTGCCGGACCTCAAGGCGCGGGCCGACGGACTGTTTGCCTATCCACAGCTGGAAGTTAGCTGGGACGGCAGCGCGCAGACGCCTTACCGCACGCGCGCCTATGGCCGTTTCGCCCATCCGGGGAAATATGTCACCACGTTGACCCGTCCCCAGTTATTTAGAAAATATCTCTACAGCCAGCTGTCGATTCTGGAAAAAGATTACGGTGCTTCCTTTATTGTCAGCGCGTCGAAACAGGAAATGCCTTACCCGTTTGTGATTGACGGCTCTGATCTGGTGCTTGACCGCTCGATGACTGCCGGATTGGCATTGAATTTCCCGACTACCGATCTGGCAAAAATCGTTGATGACGTGACCGACGGAGTTTCTACTGCGACCGACACTTTCCCGCTTTCGCATTTCGATGCGCTACGCACCGATTTCTCGCTGGCCCGCCTGAAGCACTACACCGGTACGCCACCTGAGCATTTCCAGCCTTATGTGCTGTTCACCAACTACACCCGCTATGTTGACGAGTTTGTCAGCTGGTCATGCGCGCAAATCGCCGACCCGAATTCGCCTTATATTGCGCTGTCCTGCGCCGGTGGTAATTACATCACCCAGGAAGACAGCGATCCGTCGCGAACTGCGTCCGACCTGGCGTGGAAGAAACACCAGATGCCTGCCTACCACCTGATTGCCGAAAATGGGCAGGGTATTACGCTGGTAAACATCGGCGTCGGGCCATCGAATGCCAAAACGATTTGCGATCATCTTGCCGTATTGCGCCCGCATGCCTGGCTGATGATTGGTCACTGCGGCGGTCTGCGAGAGAGCCAGACCATTGGCGATTACGTGCTGGCGCATGCCTATCTGCGTGATGACCACGTGCTGGATGCCGTGTTGCCGCCGGATATCCCGATCCCAAGCATTGCCGAAGTTCAACGCGCGCTTTACGACGCCACCAAACTGGTCAGCAACATGCCGGGGGAAGAGGTCAAGCAGCGACTGCGTACCGGTACGGTAGTCACCACCGATGACCGCAACTGGGAACTGCGTTTCTCGGCCTCCGCCCGCCGTTTCAGTTTAAGCCGCGCCGTAGCGGTGGATATGGAAAGCGCGACCATTGCCGCGCAGGGTTATCGTTTTCGCGTGCCTTACGGAACGCTGCTTTGCGTTTCTGACAAGCCGCTGCACGGTGAGATCAAACTGCCGGGGCAGGCCAACCACTTTTACGAGGGGGCAATCTCTGAGCATCTGCAAATCGGTATTCAGGCGATTGACCTGCTGCGAGCCGAGGGCGACAAGCTGCATTCGCGCAAACTGCGCACCTTCGACGAACCCCCGTTCCGCTAAGTGCAATGTATAGATGAAAAAAGCATTGGTTAGATAAATAAGATTCAACAGGGGTTGTCAGTCTGCGACAGCCCCTGTTTTCCTGCCTCCCTAGCTCCCTGACGTGCCTCGATTTTCTTTATCGGTTATCCCTCTAAGCATTCCTTTAGCACAAAATTAGATTAGCTTATCTAATTTAAGCAGTTGTAAGGTCTAAGCCGTGCATTGAAAATGTTAAAACTTGCATTTTTTTGTATTTTCACCGGGAAAAAGGTTTAGAAATGAAGTTATTAAAAAAGTTGCTGCTTCCTCTCGTGATTGCCGGAAGTATTCATAACGTTTGGGCAGCCGATCAGAATGTGCCATTTTCTAGTTCGTTTCATGTTTCTGCGGATAATTCATTAAAAAGCAAACTGCCAGCAGATATCCTGAAACGCGGTTATATCATTGCCGGGACTAACCCGAATACGCCGCCAACGACGTTCTATATGGCTGACAATAAAACGCTGGCCGGTCGTGAAATCGATGTGATGACGGCTGTTGCCGAAAGACTGGGCGTGGCCGTGCAATGGCGCGACACCGGCGGTTTTGACAACATTATTCCAGGTCTGAAATCTGGTCGCTACGATGTAGCGCTGTCTAACATCAATGCTACAAAAGCCCGTCTGAGTCAGGTCGATTTTATCGGCTATTTCGATGCGTCGCGTCTCGGAATTATCTCGCGTAAAGATGCCAACATCGCGCCATTTACTTCACTGGAAGACACCTGCGGCAAGCAGGTTGGCGCAGGTGCGGGCACCACTCAGCTGCTACGTCTTGAAGACGCCAGCAAGAAATGCGTTGCCGACGGCAAGCCAGCTATCACTGTGGCGACCTTCCCGGATCGCCCAGCAGGCGTGCAGGCAGGGGTCAGCGGTCGCGTTGCAATGTTCTTTGGCCCGTATGAAGGCCTGACTTATCAGGTCAGCAAAGTGCCAGCCCTGGCGATGAGCGGCCAGATCACGGTTAACGATGCCCCAGTTTCTATTGCATTCCCTAAAGGTTCAGCGCTGGAAGATGCCGTGCAGGCCGCGCTGAACTCGCTTATCAAGGACGGTAGCTACAAGAAGATCCTGGATAAGTGGAACATCGGCTACGGCGCGATGAAAGAAGCAAAACGCAACGAAGAGATTTTTTAATGCAAAAGGCAACACCAGAATCGCAGGGTGAACTGCGCATTATCGGTAAAAGATACTACGGGCGCTGGTTCAGCGCCTTTGTCGTATTGCTGGTTTTACTGGCCGTGGCTAACTCGGTGATTAACAACCCGCGCTTTGAATGGAACGTCATTGCCGAGAACTTTACGGAAGCCTCCATTTTGCAGGGTGTGCTGATGACGCTGCAACTGACTGCAATCTCCGTAGTCCTCGGATTTGCGGGCGGGACCGTGCTGGCATTGATGCGCCTGTCGTCTAACCCGGTGCTGTCTGCGGTGAGCTGGGCCTATACCTGGTTCTTCCGTGGTGTGCCGATGCTGGTGCAGCTGTTTCTCTGGTACAACGTTGCCGCGCTTTATCCAAAAATCAGCCTTTCACTGCCGTTTGTTGGGGAGATTTGGACCGCCAACGCCAACTCGCTGATCAGTCCGTTCAGCGCGGCGGTGATTGCGCTGGTGATGCACCAGTCTGCTTACGCGGCCGAAATTGTGCGCGCCGGTATTCAGAGTGTCAGCCAGGGGCAGCTGGAAGCCGCCAGGGCGCTGGGCTATCGTCCGGCGCAAATTTTCCGTCACACCGTGCTGCCGCAGGCGATGCGCGCCATTATGCCTCCTGCGGGTAATGAAGTGATCGGTCAGCTAAAAACCACCGCGGTGGTATCGGTTATCGCCCTGCAGGACGTCCTTTATTCGGCACAGATTATCTATCAGCGCACTTACGAAGTCATTCCACTGCTGCTGGTCGCCACCTTGTGGTACTTGCTGATGACTTCGGTATTGTCGATTGGCCAGTATTACGTTGAACGCTATTTTGGTCGCGGCACCGTGCGCAATGAAAAACGTTCGTGGATCAAACGCAAGGCACCCGCTCTGGCGGTAATTAAAGAGAGGGTTGGCAGCAATGGCTGAAGCTATCGAGTTACGCAACATTACCAAACGCTTTTCCGGTAACACGATTCTGGACAACATCGATCTGGATATTGAAGCCGGGTCGGTGACGGTGATCCTCGGGCCTTCCGGCTCGGGTAAATCGACGCTGCTGCGCTGTATCAACCATCTGGAAAAGCTCGACGGCGGCACCATTCGCATTGGCGGTCATCTGGTGGGATATCAGCAGAAAGGTCAGGCGTTGTATGAACTGAACAGCAAGCAGGTTGCGGCTCAGCGCGCACAGATTGGTATGGTATTCCAGCAGTTCAATCTGTTCCCGCACCGTACCGTATTGCAGAACATTATCGATGCGCCGCTGCGAGTGAAGAAACAGAACCGTCAGCAGGCAATACAGAAGGCTCGCTCGCTGCTTCAGCAGGTGGGTTTGGCAACGCGTGAAAACGACTGGCCTTCACAGCTTTCCGGTGGTCAGCAACAGCGTGTGGCAATCGCCCGTGCTTTGGCGATGGACCCGGAAGTTATGCTGTTTGATGAACCTACTTCGGCACTTGATCCTGAGTTAGTCGGCGAGGTATTGCAGGTCATCAAAAAGCTGGCACACTCGGGCATTACCATGGTCATCGTTACCCACGAGGTGGGCTTTGCCCGTGAAGTGGCGGATAACATCGTCTTTATGGAAGAGGGCAAAATCGTTGCAGCCGGGCCGACTCAGGCGGTGCTCGACGATCGGGAAAATATCCGCGTACGCAATTTCTTGTCAACGGTGCTGTAGAGGCTAACTGCCGCCTATCCGTGTCCGTTGTTGGCCCTTTTTAGCCAGGACAACCCATTTTCATGACCCTAAAACCCACGACTCACAGCTCCCACTGGGGAGCTTTTACTGCCGTTTTGGACAATGATCAACTGGTCGTAACGCCTTTTTCCGGCGATCCGGACCCAAGCCCCATTCTGCAAAACTTTGAAAATGCGCTTAATCACAAGGTGCGGATTGCGACCCCGATGGTCCGTCGCGGCTGGCTTGAAAATGGCCCCGGTCCTGACGACCGTCGCGGTGCTGATGAATATATTTCGGTCACCTGGGAAGAGGCCTACGCGCTGGCCTCCGGCGAGCTGGCGCGTATTGCTAAGGCTTACGGACCTGAATCGGTGTTTGGCGGCTCCTATGGCTGGTCGAGCGCCGGGCGTTTCCATCATGCCCAAAGCCAGGTGCACCGTTTCTTAAACACCACCATCGGCGGCTACGTTCGTTCTGTGAACAGCTACAGTTCAGGTGCAGCCTCGGTAATCTTGCCGCACATTGTTGGCGATATGAACGAGATTGCCCGTCGTGGTGTGAGCTGGGAAGAGATCTCCGAACACACCGAGGTGATGCTGTCATTTGGCGGGCTGGCGCTGAAAAACTCACAGGTCGCCAGCGGCGGACTCAGCGAGCATACCGAGCGTGGCTTTATCGATAAGGCCGCCAGACGCGGCACAAAATTTATCTCCGTCAGCCCGCTGGAAAGCGATATGCCAGACGAAGCCCAGGGCGAATGGCTGGCGATCCGTCCGGGCACCGATGCAGCGCTGATTCTGGCGTTGCTGCACGTGCTAAAAACTCGTGGCTGGACTGACGAAGATTATCTCGCCCGCTACTGTGTGGGCTGGGACAAGATGGTTGCCTATTTGGTCGGCGAAGAAGACGGGCAGATCCGTGACGCCGCATGGGCCGCCGAAATTTGCGGTATCAGCGCCACGCGCATCGAACAGCTTGCTGCTGAATTGCACGGCAAGCGGGTAATGATTTCCGTGGCGCACGCCCTGCAACGCGCTGAACACGGTGAGCAGCCGGTGTGGCTTGGTCTGGTGCTGTCAGCGGCGCTGGGACAACCCGGCCTGCCGGGAGGAGGCTACGGCTACGCGCTGGGAGCCTTGGGTCACTACGGTAAACACCATAATCAGGTGTCTTATCCTGCCTTGCCGCAGGGTCAAAACGGCGTAAAAGATTTTATCCCGGTGGCGCGTATCTCTGACATGCTGCTGAATCCAGGGCAGGAATATCGCTACAACGGCGAAACCCGTCGTTATGCAAATATTAAGCTGGCATGGTGGGCGGGCGGTAATCCGTTCCATCATCATCAGGATCTTGCACGTTTGCGTAAAGCATTCAACCAGCTGGATACGCTGATAGTCCATGAAGTCGCCTGGACCGCCACCGCGCGCCATGCCGATATTGTGCTGCCTGCGACCATGACACTGGAACGCGAAGACGTCGGCGGTGCGCCAACCGATCGTCACCTGTTTGCTATGCAACCTGTGGCAAAACCGTTTGGCGAAGCGAAAGACGATTACACTATATTTGCCGAGCTGGCGAAGCGGCTGGGTCGTGAAGAGGCGTTTACCGAAGGCCGCACCGCGCGCCAATGGCTTGAGCATCTTTACCAGCAGATGCAGGAAAAATGCCAGCAGCAGGGGATTGATGTTCCGGATTTCGACAGCTTCTGGGAAATCGGTCAGCTGCAGTTGCCCCAGCTGAAAGATGGCGGCAGGCTGTTGCGTAATCTGCGCAACGATCCTGAGAAATACCCGTTACCGACCCCGAGTGGCAAAATCGAGATCTTTTCGCAGACGATTGCCGACTTTAACGACGCCGACTGCCCAGGGCATCCGGTATGGCTGGAGCCGGCGCAAAAACCAGATGCCGAGAATCCGCTGTATTTGATTGCCAACCAGCCAGCAACCAAGCTGCATAGCCAGTTGGATTACGGCAAACATAGCGTGAGTCAGAAACTGGACGGGCGTGAAATCTGCCGTCTGCATCCGCAAGATGCTGCGGCTCGCGGCATCAAAATTGGCGATACGGTACAAATCAGTAATTCTCGCGGCACGGCGCTGGCGAGTGTCGATATCAGTGAAAGGATTATGCCCGGAGTTATCCAACTGCCAACCGGTGCTTGGTATGATCCGCAGGATCCACAGGCCGAGAAGCCGCTGTGCCGTCACGGCAATCCAAACGTGTTAACGCTGGATGTTGGCACGTCTTCTCTGGCGCAGGGATGTTGCGGGCAGATAACCGTCGTGGATATTGCCCGCTACGAGGGAACGGCTCCGGCGGTGCAGGCTTTCGAGCCGCCGGTGGTGTTAACTCGTTAAAAATTAAGCTAAAAAGACGTCAGCCGCTTCGCCAATTCAGGCAGGGCGGCTGGCGTACTGAGCTGAGACAGGGTCTCAATCTCGTCCCAATCTTGCTGCGAGGCCTGTGACAAACAGCCTTGCAGCTTGAGCCTTTGATCAACACCCTTCGCAACACTTTGCTTACGTGTCACCCGGCAAACCAGCTGCTCGCCATTTTTACGTGACAATGTCACTTGATGGAAGCGCTGAGTGGGATCAATTTCATCCGGCGGCGCGCAAACATCTGGCGTGCGGATAACCTTCCCGGATAAGGCATAAATTTCGGCATCAACTGGCCCTTCGCCGAAAGCGGCCAGACTGAGACGGTTGCGCAAGAGCACCGCAGCAATCACATATTCCAGGCTAAAGCGAGCCTCGATACCGTTATGCGGATCGCGCACCGAGGCGGCAATATCGCCCCCTGGCGGGAAAGAAACCTCGATGCTGGCGAGGTCGGCAAACAGTTCTGTCAGGGATTTGCCGCTGTTCTGCAACCATTCCTGGCGTAAAACAAAGGCGGCATCAGCAGCGCTATGCGTTCCGGCGCAGGTAGGGTAAGGCTTAAACTCCAGACCTGGCGATACGATACGCCACGGTTCGGCCCAGTCGGCGATCAGTTTGCCCGGCTGTTGTTGTCCACCCCCTCCGCTGGCGAGAAACGCGTCAAGCACCCCCGCAGGCTGGCCTTCAACGCCGGCCAAAGCCAGTTTAGTGGCGATCACCGCAGACTCGGCGGCAAAACCGGCATGCAGCGGTTTAATCGCCGAACCAAACTGCGCCCGCAATCCGCTGGCTCGCGTTGCCGCAATGCCGAGAATATTGGCGGTTTGTTCGACGCTGGCGTTGACCAGCCGCGCCGCCGCAGCTGTCGCGGCGAGAGTCCCCAGCGTGACCGTGCTGTGATAACCGGCCTTGTAATGAGCAGGGCCTGCCGCTAACCCCAATCGGCCAGCGGTTTCGACGCCGATGATATAGGCGTCGAGAAAGACTTCTCCACTGAACTGTGAATTTTCACGCGCCAGGGCAAACAGCGCTGGAAGAATGACGGTTGTCGGATGGCCGCGAAAATCGGGGTGAAAATCATCAAAATCCAGCGCATGCCCGGCATAACCAAGCAATAAAGCCCGCGTTTGCGTGTCATTGGCAGTGTAAACCTGACGCAGGCCGTTTAGCGGCGTATCGACAATATCGCCCTGAATTACCGGCAGCGCCACCGACACAAAATCCAGCACGCCAGCGCGGGCCTTTTCACGTGCCAAAGAAGAGGGCTGCGAACTGATGATCAGCTTAGCCAGTTGCAAAGTCAGGCTCACGGTTAGCTATCTCCCAGCAGATAAGCAAAATTATTTTGCTGGCAAATATCTTGCAGCTGCTTGATCAATGCCGCAGGCAGCGGGATGCCTTCAATGCTGCGCTGTTGATGATGGCGATTTTCGGGCTCTCCGGCGACCAGCACCGGGCGGGCGGCATCACTGGCCGGAGTGTCGTGCAGGGTATCAATAATATGGTCCAAATCCTGTTCAAACTCGCCTTCACCGCGAAAAGCGTTTGGATCCAGCGCCAGGAAGAAGTGACCGATATTTGGCATGCCGTTATTGCCTCGGGTAGCGCCAAAGGCCGCCGCCGCCAGCGGGCCGGAGAGGATCTGCGCCATCATCGCCAACCCGTAACCTTTATGGCCGCCGGTTTGCTCAAGACCGCCCAGCGGAGTCAGGCCGCCTTGCTCATGCTGAAATACGTAGTCCATCCCCAGCGAACTGTTGGTCACCGCCTCGCCATGTTCATCGACAACCCAGCCTTGAGGCAATGGTTTATCGTGGAAATCATAAACTTTGACCTTGTTGGCCGCCACGGTGGTGGTGGCCATATCCAGCACAAAATCATCGTTTTTCCTGGCGGGTGCAGCAAAGGCAATGGGATTAGTTCCAAGCACCGGTGACTGTGCTCCGGTCGGCACTAGCATACGGCTGCGGGTCGTGCTGGTTACCAGCGCAATCATGCCCTGCGAGGCCGCATAGCGAGCATAAAGCCCCGCAGCGCCAAAATGGTTGGAATTTCGCACTGCTGCCGCGCCCATACCGAGCTTCTTGGCTTTTTCTACCGCTGTTTGCATCGCTAACATCGCGGTCGCATGCCCCAGAGAATCACAGCCGTCGATTACGGCGATGACCGGCGTTTCACTGACAATTTTTGCCTTGGCCGTGGGATGCCATTTTTCAGCTTTCAACAGCTTGTGATAGTGCGGCAGCATCGAAATGCCGTGCGAGTCGATTCCCAACAGATCGGTTTCGATCATTAACTCGGCAGTTTGCGCGGCGATGGCGCTGTCCATGCCCCAGCCGGTCAGGATGATTTCGGCCTGCTGGCGCAAAAGCGCCGCCTGATAGGTGAGTGGCTGGCTCATTGCAATTTCTCCAGCGCGTTGATTGCCAGACGATGCAAGTAATCAGCGGTCGGGAACAGGGCGCGGTCATCGACTCTGAATGCTGGATGGTGCAGGGCATAAGGGCCACCGGAGCCAATCATTACGAAAACGCCGCGAATTTTCTGCTGGTAGAAAGCAAAGTCTTCGCCAATCGGGCTGGCTTCGACTCTCAGGGCTTCGAATCCGGCGGCCGGTGCCTGTTCAAGAGCGAAATCAGCCCATTCGGCATCGTTAAATACCGACGGCGGTCCCGCCTGCCAGTTGAGTTCAATTTTCGCGTCAAAGGCGCTAGCGATGCCTTGCAACAGTTGGCGCAGGCGGCGTTCAATAAGCTCACGGGTTTGCTGATTAAAAGTACGCACCGTGCCTTCGAGCATCGCGCTATCCGGGATCACGTTCCAGGTCGAGCCGCTGTGCACCTGAGTAATCGACACCACGGCATTATGGTCCGACGGCACGTTGCGACTAAGCAGGGTTTGCACCGCGCCAATCACCTGTCCAAGAATAATAATTGGATCGTTGCCATCGTGTGGACGTGCCGCGTGGCTACCGGTGCCAGTGATCTTGATATCAAAACGGTCAACGCTGGCGGTCAGCGCGCCTGCTTTGCTGCCCAGTACGCCCACGGGCAGCGTTGGGTCATTGTGAATGCCAAAAATCACCGCAGCCTCATCCAGCGCACCGGTCGCCAGCAATGCAGGCGCACCCTGGAAGATTTCTTCCGCTGCCTGGAACAGGATACGTACGCGTCCCGGTAGCTGATGCTCAATCTTTTTAAGCAAAATGGCCGCGCCGAGCGCCGCCGAAGCGTGAAAATCGTGGCCGCAGGCATGCATCACGCCGGGATTTTGCGAGACATAATCGACGCCAGACTGCTCGTCGATCGGCAGTGCATCAATATCAGAACGCAGGACCACCAGATGCGGAGAACTCGCATCGCCAACCTCGGCGACCAGACCGGTTGTCAGCGGGAGATCAAGAATACGAATCTGCTGTTCGTTAAGTACAGCCTTAATTCTGGCGGTAGTTTCAAACTCCTGATTGGAAAGCTCAGGAAAACGGTGCAGTTCTAGACGGAATGCCTGGATAAATTGCGCAAGATCCTGATGCTCAGGAATAATTTTCATAATCGGTTTCCTTTATAGGACGTAGGCCGTTGGCGATTAGCTGAGGTTCTGTTTTGCCAGCCATTTATCGTGCGCGACCGGATCGAGGATTTTTTTCATAAATAAGGTGACGTGACCTTTGCCGAGATCTCTTTCCATCATTGGCTGGAATCCGCGTTTTAAATACATCTCTTTTAACCAGGGATGGCTGGTTGCGGTGCCAAGAGAGACGGCAGGCGCTTTGAGTTGTTTAAGCAGAATCTCTTGCTCGACCCAGTCCTGAATCTTTTTGCCGTAACTGTGGCCGCTGTAGGCTGGATGCGCGCCAAACCAGCCGATATGTGGCAGGCCGAACGGGCCGGGCAGAGGCCCCCACGGATAGCGCAGAGTGACCGATGACACCATTTTGCCGTCGACCAGCATCGCATAAACGCCGTGTTCGCTGAGATGACGAGTTACGCGCTCGAGATCGGCGGTAGCGGCATCAAAATGAATGCCTAATTCCCGGATCGGTGCGTAAGCCGCCAACATTAATTCGAGATAAGCGTGATTATCTTCGGGGGTTAATTGCCTGAAAATTGGGTTCATCAATATTCTCGTTTTTTCCGCGGTGAAATAAATAATGTGGTTATTTTTATTGTTCTATTATCTTTTCTTTGGCGCGGCGTGCATAGCAAGCTTTGCTATTTGCTTATCTAAAAAACGCATAAGTAATTGCGAATTATGGAAAAGCGATATGTCAGTAAGTTATTGCTTATTTCTTTATTTCTCGTAGCATTTCTTTAATTAAATTGGACAGGTTATCGACGTGCTAGCTATTAAATCTCCTCAGACCTATTACCATAAATCTGGAATTCGCGCACAGGCAGGGGAATATATTGCCCCGCTGGCAAAACACATCGCGATTATCACGACTAAACAGGCCTGGAAAGCCGTAAACCCGGAGCTGGAAGCCAGTTTGCAGGCGCACGGCATCCAGTATGCGGTGGAGTTTCTGGCCGGTGAATGTTCAGAGCAGGCGATTGTCGATC
Organism: uncultured Serratia sp.; assembly: GCA_963922555.1. Lineage (GTDB taxonomy): Bacteria > Pseudomonadota > Gammaproteobacteria > Enterobacterales > Enterobacteriaceae > Rouxiella. Next base: position 15,692 of record CAWUIY010000037.1, read on the forward strand.
ACACTGACAGAGTGAAAGCGCAGGGCGCAACGCTGGTTCTGGGTATCGGCGGCGGTCGCGTTCTGGATACCGCCAAAGGCGTGGGTAATCGGCTCGAAGGCGTTTCAATTGTGACGTTTCCTACCGTGGCGGCTACCTGTGCCGCCTGGTCGCCGATTACTATCATTTATAACCAAGCCGGTGGCCACGAACGCAGCCAGCCGCTGACCAAAATGCCGGTGCTGGTGTTGGTCGACAGTGAGGTTATTGCTCAAAGCGACGTGCGTTTCCTGAAAGCCGGTATCGTTGACGCATTGGCTAAATGGTACGAATTTCTTCCTTATCAGCAAGTTAATGGCGATAGCCTGGCGCTGAATCTTAAGGTGATGGCAGCGCGTCTTGCTACAGACACCTTTATCGAATTTGGGCAGCAGGCAGTGGCTGATAATCAACAGCAGCGGGTGACGCCTGCGCTGGTTAAAGTCATTGACGCGAATATTGCCATGGCCGGTATGGCTAACAGTATGCGTGATGACTTCCCGGCTCCGGGCGTGGCGCACGCACTGCATAATCGCATGACCCATCAACCCGAGCTACATGACTGGCTTCACGGCGAGAAAGTCGGCTATGGCCTACTTTTACAGTCGATTCTTGAAAATAACGGCGGCGAGCCTGATGCCGGTTTATTGGCCTTGCTTAAACAGTTTGATGCTCCTTTGCAATTACCGGCTTTAGAGGGCGATCGCCAGGAAGTGATGCAGAAGATGGCGCAGGAAGTGAAATTCTCGGCGCAAAACGCGGCACGACTGCCGTTTACCCTGTCGGCAACGACGATTCTTCAGGCATTGAAAGCCACCGAGCGCGCTTTCTAAAACGCATGTAAAACTCAGCAGAGCGCTGAGTACGGCAGTCGACATCACCGCCACTATTATTATTCTTCTTACGTATTTGAATCATATTAAGGAACACCATGACCAGGTCCTCAAATTCTCCTCGTAAAATGCGCCTTGGGCTGTTTGTACAGCCGCTGGGTCATCACGTCAGCGGCTGGCGTTTAACTCAGCGACTGGGTTCCCCAACCGATATTGACTGGCTAATCAGCATTGCCAAGAAAGCCGAAGAAGGCACTTTTGACATGTTCTTCGTTGGCGATGCGCTGGCAACCAACGTGCACCGTCTGCCTTCTACCATGGCGCGCCTCGAGCCTCTGACGCTGTTGTCTGCCGTGGCGGTCAATACCCGTCACATCGGCCTTGCCGCCACTGCGTCTACGACGTTTAGCGACCCGTTTACTCTGGCGCGTAGCTTCTCCTCGCTGGACCACATCAGCCGTGGCCGCGCTGCCTGGAATGTCGTAACTTCTTACTCCAACGACGTGGCGCGCAACTTCTCCAAAGAAGATATGCCGGGCCATGCCGACCGCTATGCCAAGGCCACTGAGTTTTTGGAGGTTACCAATAAGCTGTGGGAGGGCTGGCAGGAAGGCGCAGTGATCGCCAATAAAGAGAGTGGCCAGTATTTCGTTGACGACAAAATCAACGCCATCGACCACCGTGGCGAGCACTACCAGGTGCAAGGGCCGTTGAACATTACTCGTTCGCCGCAGGGCAAACCGGTGATCATCGAAGCGGGATCTTCCGCCGATGGTCAGAAACTGGCGGCACAGACTGCCGAAGTGGTGTTTACCGCCTCCGCCAGTCTGGAAGAAGGTCAGGCGTTTTATCGCTCACAAAAACAACAAGTTATCGATGCTGGGCGTAATCCCGATCACCTGCTGATTCTGCCGGGTGTTATGCCAATTGTTGGTCGCACGCTGCAAGAAGCCAAAGAAACCTGGCGTCAGCTTAATCTGCTGGTGGATATCGACAACGGCATCAAGCAGCTTTCTGCACGTTTTGGCCTGGATATGACGCAGTATCCGCTGGATGGCCCGGTGCCGGAAATTCCTGCCGTTGAGGGCAATCAGAGCCGTGTGAAACTGCTGACCGATCTCGCCGAACGTGAAAATCTGACCCTGCGCGAGCTGGCCGCGATTGCTGCCGGTTCCCGTGGCCACCGCGTTATTGTCGGCACCGCCGAAGATATTGCTGACGATCTCCAGCAGTGGCTGGAGCAAGAGGGGGCCGATGGCTTCAACATCATGCCGGCAATTATCCCTGAGCAGCTCGACCTGTTTGTTGAACTGGTTATCCCGGTGCTGCGCGCCCGTGGCCTGTTCCGCGAAAGTTACGAGTTTTCTACGTTGCGTGAAAACCTGGGTTTACCGGTGGTCTGAGCTGGCCTTTCAGAAGAGGATTTATGATGAGCACTGATTTATCCCGACTGGTTTTATCTGACCGCGTGCAGCGGGTATCGATGTCGCCGAATGCCGCGGCCAAACAGCTGACCAACAGCCTGAAAGAGGCGGGCGTAGATATCGCGGATCTGACCACCGGCGAGCCAGACTTTGATACCCCCGATCACATTAAACAGGCAGCTTACGCGGCCATTGAACGCGGTGAAACTAAATATACGCCGACGCCCGGCATCAAGCCGCTGCGCCAGGCTGTGCAGCGTAAACTGGCGCGTGAAAATAACCTGCAATTTAACGCCGAGCAGATCGTTATTGCCAACGGCGCCAAGCAGATTATTTTCAACGCCTTTGCCGCTACGTTAAATAACGGGGACGAGGTCCTGGTGCCAGTGCCATTCTGGCCGACCTTCCCGGACAGCGTGCGGTTTAACGGCGGCACGCCGATTTTCCTCAATTGCCCGATTGAGCAGGAATATAAGCTAACCCCTGCGCAGCTTGAGCAGGCGATCACCGATCGTACCCGCTGGGTGATCCTCAATAATCCGGGGAATCCGAGTGGTGCAGTTTATAACGCCCAGGAGCTTGCGGCGCTGGCCGAGGTATTACGTCGTCATCCGCAGGTGTGGATTTTGCTCGACGAACTTTATGAGCACGTGCTGTTCGACGGTCGTCAGCATGTCAGTCTGTTAAACATTGCCGAGGATTTGCGCGAGCGCACCTTGCTGGTTGGCGGTGTGTCTAAAACCTACGCCATGACGGGCTGGCGCATCGGCTACGGCGCGGGTCCAAAAGCGTTGACTCAGGCGATGGCCGTGGTGCAGTCGCAAAATAGCTCCGGTGCCAGCTCTGTCAGTCAGGCGGCAGCCGTTGCGGCTTTTGACGGCGGCCTGGAGTTTATTCAGCCCCAGGTTGCAGCCTACCAGGCGCGTCGCGACGTCCTGGTTGATACTCTGTCAAGCGTTGAGGGCCTGCGATTATTGCGCCCGGAAGGCGCTTTCTTTGTCTTCGTCAACTGTGAGGGCCTGTTGGGCCGCCAACGCAAGGACGGCAAAGTCATTGAATCAGAGGGCGACGTGATGAATTTCTTGCTGGAAAGCGGCGTTTCTGGCGTTTCCGGCAGCGCATTCGGCCTGTCACCTTACTTCCGCCTGTCTATCGCCACCGATTACGACACGGTTTCCGAGGCGGGTCAGCGCATTGCTAAAGCCTGCGCCGAGCTGAAATAATCTTTACCCGGCAGCGCTAATGCATCAAGCCGACGATCTTAGGGGTCGTCGGCTTTTTTAATATCTTGAATGATCAATTTCAGTGCGGTTGCGCGTTTGTGGCGCAAAACTGTTCTTTTTTCTTCTGCGATCCCCAAATACCTGCGGCCATTTTTTTCCTTTCATGTTGATCCACCAGCTTTTTTTGAGAAAATCATAAATTGGCATGAGTTGTGCTTAGTCATTGTTGAACAATAAATATTGTTGAACAATCTTTGGCTAACTTTCGAACATTGGGGAATACGCGATGAAAATGCTTAAAAACCTGCTTTGCGGTAGCGCGCTGTTAATGGGAATGTTCAACGTGCAGGCGGCGACGCTGCATCCCGGCACGCTAACCATCGGCTCTGATTTAACTTATCCGCCATATAACTATCTCGAGAAAAATGTTCCGGCCGGGTTTGACGCCGAATTTATGGCGCTGCTGGCGAAGCAGCTGGCGCTGAAACCCGACGTGCAGGACACGCGTTTTTCCAGCCTGATCCTCGGCATCAAAATGCATAAGTTCGACGTCATTGCCTCAACGCTTTATGTCACCCCCGAGCGCGCTCAGCAGGTAGCTTTTCTGCCGTATATGAAGACCGGCGGTGCGCTAATGGTGGAATCGGGTAGCAGCTTCGCGCCGCAATCTCCGCAAGACCTTTGCGGCAAGCGCGTTAGCTCAATCAAAGGCGGGGCGTGGATAGCGCGTCTGGCCGATGTCTCCGTGAAATACTGCCAGCCAAAGGGGTTAGGGGCGATTGATGTCCGTGAATTCCCAACCTCGCCAGAAGCGACACAGGCGCTGCTTTCCAGGGCAGTGGACGTGCAATATGAAGATGCCGCTGTGGCAAAGGCCACTATCGCCAAAACAGGGCAACGTTTGAAGATCAGCTCAACGTCGGTGATTTATCCGGTGGTGGTGGGGCTGGCGCTCGACAAAGACAATCCAGCACTGCTGGCCGATTTGAAAAAGGCGTTTGCGGCCGTGGTCAAGAATGGCAGTTATGAGCTGTTGTTGAAAAAATACAACGTGCAGATGCCAAGCGACCAGGAAGTCAGTCAGGCGCTGGCCGGAACGCTGTAATTAAGTGTTAACCGATTAATCTGTAAGGATAATAACGATGCAATTTGACTGGCATTACCTGTTGAGTCTGTTTACCGATAGAGATTTTTGGCTCGCCAGCTGGGTGGTAGTCAAACTGAGCGTGTTAACCTGGGGGATCGGCCTGATTACCGGGCTGCTGGTCGCTCTCGGCAAGCAGTCGCGGTTCTGGGCGCTGCGCAAGTTTTGCGGTCTGTATATCTGGCTATTCCGCAGCCTGCCACTGTTGGTGCTGTTGATCTTTATCTTCAACCTGCCGCAGATATTCCCGGTGACTTCGGTGGTATTGAGCAATCCGTTTATGGCGGGTCTGCTGGCGCTGATCCTCAGTGAAACCGCGTATATTGCTGAAATTCATCGTGGTGGGCTGCTTTCCGTGGGCGTGGGGCAAAAAGAGGCGGGCAAGGCACTGGGCCTGCGAGTTGCACAGGTACAGCTCAAGGTTATTATTCCACAGTCGGTGCGTATCGCGCTGCCTGGGCTGGTCAACGAGTTTATTACCATCGTGAAAATGACCTCGCTGGTGTCAGTGATCTCGCTCTCAGAGATCCTGATGGTCGGCGAACGCCTTTACACTGAAAACTTCAAGGTGCTCGAGACACTGCTGGCGGTGGCCTGCTATTACGTGCTGATAGTCACGATTTTCGAACGACTGGTCGGCTGGCTTGAGCGCCGTTCCGACGTGCGTCATCGCAAGTTAAAACCCTTTGACCCCGAGGCCGAGCGTGCAGCATTGCCTTCTCTGGTGGTTAAAACCGCGTCGCGACGCAGTGAGTTTGCCAAACCGATTCTCGAACTCGACAGTCTGAGCAAATCGTTTAACGGCAAGCAAGTATTGAGCAACATCGGCCTCTCGGTTAAACCGGGAGAAATTGTCAGCATTATAGGGCCGTCGGGTTCAGGCAAAACCACGCTAATCCGCATGATCAACGGCCTCGAAACGCTGGACGGTGGCAGTGTGCGCCTGCTTGGCCGCGAATTTATTAGCGCAGGGCAAAAGGATAATGCGCTGCCTTATCGGTCGCAGATTACCCGTCTCGGGATGGTGTTTCAGGGGTTTAATCTTTTCCCCCATAAAACCGTGCTGGAAAACCTGATGCTGGCCCCGCTGCTGCATCGCGTATCACCACGGGCGGATATTCGCCTGCGCAGTATCGCCATGCTCGACAAGGTCGGTATGCTCGATCACGCCAACAAGTATCCTCACCAGCTTTCCGGCGGTCAGCAGCAGCGCGTCGCCATTGCCCGCACGCTGGTAATGGAACCCACGCTGGTCCTTTTTGACGAGCCGACCTCAGCGCTTGACCCTGAGCGCGTCGCGGAAGTGCTTAATGTCATTGAGAAACTGGCGCAGGAGGGCATCACCATGCTTATCGTCACCCACGAGATGAAGTTTGCATTTTCCATTTCGGACCGCGTGGTGTTTATGGAGCAGGGGTCAGTGGTGGTCGATGCCTCTCCGGCGTCGATACGCCAAATGGACAATCCGCGTATCCAGCGTTTCCTGAACGATGTGGCTTTTTCCTGAGAATTTAAAATGAATCAATTAACAACACCCACTTTTACCCTTGAGCCAGGCACGCTGAGTGCCGAATCAAGCAAAAATCTGGCGGCCTTTGAGCGTGTAGCTATCTTACTGCGCGAAAACATTATCAGCGGTAACTTGCGAGCAAATCAGCCGCTACCGGAGATCGAGCTTTCTGCCGCCTGTGGTGCATCTCGCAACACGCTGCGCGAAGCCTTGCGTTTTTTGCATGGCGAAGGTCTGGTGAACTATCACCAGAATCGCGGGGTTTTCGTTCGCATGATGGACAAACGCGACGTGCGTGACATCTACAAGGTACGCCGTCATCTCGAGGTGCTAGCGATTGGCACGGCGAATAATATCAGCCCATTCCATCTGAAACGCATGTCAGATCTGATCGATCAGGCCGAGCAGGCAG
>CAWUIY010000038.1:0-22212 GCA_963922555.1 uncultured Serratia sp.
TCATTTTGGCTGTCCATCAACGGTGCAAGCGAGAACGCGACCTGACGAGCCAGTGTCTGAGTCAACTGTTCGACTTGTTGAGATCGCGCTAATTGGTGACCTAGGCTAAAATAGGACGCGCCTTGCATTAATAGAACTAATAAAGCTAAGCAAATCAGCACGATAACCGTGCGGTGTCTGCGAAGTTTCAGTTTGGCCTCTGCCATTCTGTATCCTTAAGGTATTCGACGACTTTAATGTTGCCAGAAGCGTTAGCGATAGGGTAGCTTGATGCGTCGTTTTATCGCGGCCCCTCTGCTTTTCGACAGAGTATTTGCTCTTACAGGAGAAATCATGCCAAACCGTCTGACCTATTGCGATCTTCCTTCCGAGATCCATCAATGGCCGGGACTTCCACTTTCACTCAGCGGTGACGAAGTCATACCGCTTGATTACCGGGCCGGACACACTGGTTGGCTCCTGTACAGTAGAAAGCTCGATAAACTCAGTATCAGCCGCTTCCAGAGCCAGCTAGGCCGCGCTCTGGTGGTGGTCAGCGCCTGGATGGTCGAGGACTATCAGGTCGTGCGCCTTGCCGGTCCGCTGACGCCAGACGTCTTCGAACTGGCCGAAACGTTCGAGTTCGACCTCTCCCCGCTGCGCATCGTTCCACACATGCGAACGCCGGGCTTGCTGGTGATGGACATGGATTCTACTGCAATCGAGATCGAATGCATCGATGAAATTGCCAAGCTGGCCGGTGTCGGCGAGCAGGTTGCAGAAGTGACCGAGCGCGCAATGCGCGGCGAGCTGGATTTCGCGGCCAGTCTGCGCCAGCGTGTCGGCACGTTAAAAGGTGCCGACGCCAATATCCTGCCGAAAGTACGCGAAACACTGCCTATGATGCCAGGCCTGCGCCGCATGGTGGCTCGCCTGCAAGAGCTAGGCTGGCACGTGGCAATCGCCTCTGGTGGTTTCACTTATTACGCCAACTATCTGCGTGACGAGCTGGATTTGGTCGCGGTCGCCGCCAACGAGCTGGGGATCTATGACGGTAAGCTGACCGGCGAGGTCATTGGGCCAATCGTTGATGCCCAATTCAAGGCCGACACCCTGCTGGCATTGGCTGAAAAACTCGGGATTCCCGTCGAGCAAACCGTGGCGATTGGCGACGGTGCCAACGACCTGAAAATGATGTCTGTTGCAGGGTTAGGCGTCGCCTTCCACGCCAAGCAAAAAGTTTACGAACAGGCAGAAGTCAGTATTCGTCATGCAGACTTGATTGGCCTGTTGTGTATCCTGAGCGGCAGCGTAGCGTAATTGAATGAACGGGGCGTTTGCGCCCCAAACGAGGTAAGTTGTGGCAAAAGCAGCAAAACGAGCGTTCGTATGTAATGAATGCGGCGCAGATTATCCGCGCTGGCAGGGGCAATGCAGTGCCTGTCAGGCCTGGAACTCCATTACTGAAGTCCGCTTGGCTGCTTCCCCAACCGTGGCTCGCAACGAACGTCTGACCGGCTATGCCGGTGATGCGGGCGTAAGCCGGGTGCAAAAACTGTCGGAAATCAGTCTCGATGAGACCCCACGTTTCAGCACCGGTTTTAAAGAGTTTGACCGCGTGCTGGGCGGCGGCGTGGTACCAGGCAGTGCAATACTGATCGGGGGTAATCCCGGCGCGGGTAAAAGTACGCTGTTGTTGCAGATCCTCTGCAAGCTCGGCGAAAACATGAAAACGCTGTACGTCACGGGTGAAGAATCGCTGCAACAGGTCGCGATGCGCGCCCACCGTTTAGGGCTGCCCACCGCCAGTATGAATATGTTGTCGGAAACCAGCATCGAGCAGATCTGCCTGATCGCCGATCAGGAACAGCCTAAACTGATGGTGATCGACTCCATTCAGGTGATGCATATGGCCGATATTCAGTCTTCGCCGGGAACCGTGGCGCAGGTGCGTGAAAGCGCCGCTTACCTGACCCGTTACGCCAAGACGCGCGGCGTGGCGATTGTCATGGTCGGTCACGTGACCAAAGACGGGTCTCTGGCCGGTCCGAAGGTGCTGGAACACTGTATTGACTGTTCAGTACTGCTCGATGGCGACGCTGATTCCCGTTTTCGTACCTTGCGCAGCCATAAAAACCGTTTCGGCGCTGTGAACGAATTAGGCGTTTTCGCCATGACCGAACAGGGCCTGCGTGAAGTCAACAATCCTTCAGCTATCTTCCTGAGTCGCGGTGATGAAATCACCTCGGGTAGCTCGGTGATGGTGCTGTGGGAAGGAACGCGGCCGCTGCTGGTCGAGATCCAGGCGCTGGTGGATCACTCGATGATGGGCAATCCGCGTCGGGTGGCGGTTGGCCTTGAACAAAACCGACTGGCGATTTTGCTGGCGGTGCTGCATCGTCACGGCGGTTTGCAAATGGCGGATCAGGACGTGTTCGTCAACGTGGTCGGCGGCGTCAAAGTGACGGAAACCAGCGCTGACCTTGCGCTGCTGATGTCGCTGGTATCAAGCCTGCGCGACAGGCCGCTGCCGCAGGATCTGGTGGTATTTGGTGAAGTAGGGCTGGCCGGTGAGATTCGACCGGTGCCGAGTGGGCAGGAGCGCATTACCGAGGCTGCCAAACACGGCTTCAAGCGCGCCATCGTGCCGCACGCCAACGTGCCGAAAAAACTGCCGGAAGGTATGAAAGTCTACGGGGTTAAAAAGCTGGCAGACGCGTTAGCTATCCTCGAAGATCTCTAATAAATACAAGGACCCGTTATGCCGCAGTTTGATTATCTTAAGGCAGCGATTAAGCAACAGGGAAGAACGCTGCAACAGGTGGCGGAAGCCAGCGGCATGACCAAGGGCTATCTTAGCCAGCTGTTGAATGACAAGATCAAAAGTCCCAGCGCGCAAAAGCTGGAGGCGTTGCATCGCTTTCTGGATCTGGAATTCCCGCGCCGTGAAAAGAAAATCGGCGTGGTTTTTGGCAAGTTTTACCCGCTGCACACCGGCCATATCTATCTGATCCAGCGTGCCTGCAGTCAGGTTGATGAGTTACATATCATTCTCGGTTACGACGAGCCGCGCGATCTCGAACTGTTCGAAAACAGCTCGATGTCGCAACAGCCGACGCTGAGCGATCGTCTGCGTTGGTTGCTGCAAACCTTTAAGTATCAGAAAAACATCCGCATTCATGCCTTTAACGAGGAGGGGATGGAGCCGTATCCGCACGGCTGGGACGTGTGGAGTCAGGGGATCACCGCCTTTATGCAGCAGAAAGGCATTCACCCCAACACCATCTATACCAGTGAAGAAAATGATGCCCCGCGCTACCGCGAGCATCTGGGTATCGACACGGTGCTCATCGACCCGAAACGTTCATTTATGAAGATCAGCGGCTCGCAGATCCGCCGTGACCCGTTCCGTTATTGGGACTATATCCCGACTGAAGTTAAGCCTTTCTTCGTGCGAACGGTGGCGGTGCTGGGCGGCGAGTCGAGCGGAAAATCGACGCTGGTCAACAAGCTGGCTAACATCTTTAACACGACGAGTGCGTGGGAATACGGGCGGGATTACATCTTCTCCCAACTCGGCGGTGACGAGATGGCGCTGCAATATTCCGATTACGACAAAATTGCTTTGGGTCAGGCTCAGTACATTGATTTTGCCGTTAAATATGCCAATAAAGTCGCTTTTATCGATACCGACTTTTTGACGACTCAGGCTTTTTGCAAAAAATATGAAGGGAGAGAGCATCCCTTTGTTCAGGCGCTGATCGACGAATACCGTTTTGATCTGGTGATTTTGCTGGAGAACAACACGCCGTGGGTTGCCGATGGGCTGCGCAGTCTGGGCAGCTCAATGGATCGCGTCGAGTTTCAAACCATGCTGGTCGAAATGATGGAAAAAAATAATATCACCTACACCCACGTGACCTCTTCCGACTATGACCAGCGTTTCCTCGACTGCGTGGAGCTGGTGCAAAATTTATTGGGCGATGAAGGGACGACGATAGGTTCCTGATTCCGGCTGGTTCGATTAAAAAGGCCGCAGATTTGCGGCCTTTTCGCTTTTTAAATGCTTAGAACGTCACGACCACCTTGCCCTGCATATGGCCGTCTAACACTTTGTCATGTGCCGCCTGAATGCTTTCGGCGGTTAAACCGTTTATCGTTTCGGTCAGGGTAGTCGCAACTTTGCCCGCATCGACCAGTTCAGCGACCTGTTGCAGAATATGGCCCTGCTCGCCAATATCTGGCGTTTTGTACATGCTGCGGGTGAACATAAATTCCCAATGCAGCGAAGCGCTCTTCAGTTTAAGCGGATTTTGATCCAGCGGCTTTTCGTTTTCGACGATGGTGCAGATCTTGCCTAGCGGTGCAATAAGCTTGCCGATGGCTTCCCAATGCCCGTCGGTATCATTCAGGCAGAAAATATAATCCACCTGCTTGATGCCCTGTTTTTCCAGTTCCCCGACCAGATCTTTATAGTTCACGGTCAGGCTGGCACCGCGTTCTTTACACCAGGCGGCGGATTCAGGGCGAGAGGCAGTGGCGATCACTTTCACGTCGCTGCGCTGAGCGGCAAAGGGGATAGCCAGTGAACCCACGCCACCGGCACCACCAATGATCAGCAAGGTTTTATCCGCGCCTGCTTCCTGGATTTTTAAATGTTCAAACAAACCTTCCCAGGCAGTGAGGGCGGTCAGCGGCATGGCGGCAGCTTCGGCCCAGTTCAGTGAACTTGGTTTTTTGGATACGATACGGTAGTCAATCAGCTGCTCGCTGGCGTTGCTGCCCGAACGTGTAATATCACCGGCGTACCAGACTTCATCACCAGCGTTGAATCCGTTGACCTTTGAGCCGACTGATTTCACAACGCCGCTCGCGTCCCAACCCAATACCTTCGGCTGATCGAGACCATTTTTAACTGCGCCTTTATGTACTTTGGTATCCACCGGATTGATCGACACGGCTTTTACTTCAACCAGCAGATCGTTTTCGCCCACTTCCGGCTGTGGCAATTCAATGGCGATAAACTGCTTCAGGTTTTTGGGATCCACGGCAATTGCTTTGATACTCATAGCACCACTCCAATAATGTTTAGATGTTTTATCAACTGACTTCAGTGTAGTCGCCTGCTCATAAGCTGATAAGATGGACAATGATTAACAAAGTGTTCGTCTGAGGTGAACAATCGTGTTTAAGCAACTGCAGGATATGGCACTGTTTGCGCTGGTAGCGGAAACCGGCAGCTTTACGACCGCGGCGAAACGCGCTGGTTTACCCAAGTCCAGCGTCAGTCAGCGGGTCAGCCAGCTTGAGCAAGGTTTAGGGATCCGCCTGCTTAATCGCACCACGCGACAGTTGAATCTGACCTTTGCGGGTGAACGCTATCTGGTGCACTGTCAGGAGATGCTGTTAGCCAGCGAACGCGCGGAACAGGCCATTCAGCGGCTGAAGGAGAATCCCAGTGGGCGGCTGCGCATCACCAGTCCTGCCGGTTTGGGCGCAACGTTGCTGGCCAGAATGAATGCTGAATTCTCAAAACGTTATCCGGATGTCTCGCTGGAAGTCTCGGTTTCCGACCAGCTGATCGATCTGGTGCAGGAAGGCTTCGACGTCGCGTTGCGCAGCGGTAAGCCGCAGGATTCGTCACTGATTGGCCGTTCGCTGGGAGAAGGGCCGCGCTATTTGCTGGCTTCGCCGCAGTATCTGGCGGAGCATCCGCCGCTGACCTCGCCACAGCAGCTAGAAACTCACCGCTGCATTGGCCATCAGGCCTGGAAGGAGTGGGTACTGCGCAGGGGCGATCACTATCATCGCTGGGTTCTGCCACCCGCACACCATACCGATAATCTGCTTTATGCGCGTGAATGCGCGATGGCTGGCGCGGGGATCACTCTCTTGCCCGCGTTTATGAGCCATGAGGAAGTCAGGCAAGGGTTGTTGGTACGCGTGTTACCGGATTGGGAGGCGGAAAGTAATTCGCTGTATCTGGTCTATCCGAGCCGCAAGCTGAATTCGCCCGCGCTGGCCTGCTTTATCGATTTTATGCTCAACGAATATGCCTTTGCGGAACACTACACCGCGGCGCTTCAGGCAATAAAAAACCCGGGCTGACTGCGCCCGGGTTGGTTTGATGCACCTGTAAAATTACTTGGTGATCTTTTTGTATTTGATACGACGTGGCTCGAGCGCTTCTGCACCCAGAGTACGTTTTTTGTATTCTTCGTATTCGGTGAAGTTACCTTCGAAGAATTCAACTTTACCTTCATCCTGATAATCGAGGATGTGGGTCGCGATACGGTCGAGGAACCAACGGTCATGGGAAATAACCATGGCGCAGCCTGGGAATTCCAACAGGGCGTTTTCCAGCGCGCGCAGGGTTTCGATATCCAGGTCGTTGGTCGGTTCATCGAGCAGCAACATGTTGCCGCCAACCTGCAGCAGTTTTGCAAGGTGCAGACGACCGCGCTCACCACCGGACAGCTCGCCAACGCGTTTGCCCTGATCGACGCCTTTGAAGTTAAAGCGGCCCACATAGGCACGACTTGGCATTTCGGTCGTCCCGATACGCATGATGTCCTGGCCGCCAGACACTTCTTCCCACACAGTTTTGCTGTTATCCATCGAATCACGGAACTGATCGACAGACGCCAGCACCACGGTTTCGCCCAGCTCAATGCTGCCGCCGTTAGGCTGTTCCTGACCTGACATCATGCGGAACAGGGTCGATTTACCCGCGCCGTTAGGGCCGATGATGCCGACAATCGCGCCCTTCGGCACGGAGAAGGACAGATCGTCAATCAGAACGCGGTCACCATAAGACTTGCTCAGGTTGGTGACTTCAACCACTTTATCGCCCAGGCGTGGACCTGGTGGAATGAACAGTTCGTTGGTTTCGTTACGTTTCTGGTATTCGGTGTTGTTCAGCTCTTCGAAGCGAGACAGACGTGCCTTGCCTTTAGACTGTTGACCTTTGGTACCTTTACGAACCCACTCAAGCTCTTTCTCGATCGACTTACGACGAGCGGCTTCGGAAGAGGCTTCCTGCGCCAGACGTTCATCTTTCTGTTCAAGCCAGGAAGAGTAGTTGCCTTCCCATGGAATACCTTCACCACGGTCAAGCTCGAGGATCCAGCCCGCAACGTTATCGAGGAAGTAACGGTCGTGGGTAATCGCCACAACGGTGCCTTCGAAGTCGTGCAGGAAGCGTTCCAGCCAGGCAACGGATTCGGCATCCAGGTGGTTGGTAGGTTCGTCGAGCAGCAGCATTTCTGGCTTCTCGAGCAGCAGGCGGCAAAGCGCCACGCGGCGACGCTCACCACCAGAAAGGTTAGCGATTTTCGCGTCCCAGTCTGGCAGGCGCAGCGCATCAGCGGCACGTTCCAGCTGGGCATTCAGGTTGTGACCGTCGTGCGCCTGAATAATTTCTTCCAGTTTGCCCTGTTCAGCGGCCAGCTTGTCGAAATCGGCGTCAGGGTCAGCATAGAGCGCATAGACTTCGTCCAGGCGCTTCAGGGCACCCACGACTTCTGCTACGGCTTCTTCTACTGATTCACGAACGGTGTGTTCCAGGTTCAGCTGAGGTTCCTGCGGCAGGTAGCCGATTCTCAGGCCAGGCTGCGGGCGCGCTTCCCCTTCGATATCAGTATCGATGCCCGCCATGATGCGCAGCAGGGTAGATTTACCTGAACCGTTCAGACCAAGCACGCCGATTTTAGCGCCCGGGAAGAAACTCAGAGAGATATTCTTCAGAATATGACGCTTTGGCGGCACGACTTTGCCAAGGCGATGCATGCTGTATACGTATTGAGCCACGTTGTTTTGAGCCTCTTGCTTGCAGGCCGGTTGCTGTGAACAGGTCAGGTTGACGCTGAGCGCACTCCGGCAGATTAATTTCAGCCCCGCCCGAATGCGGCGAGACTGATAGATGTTCCGACTGCGAAGTTTAGCCTGTTTCAGCCCAACTCTCACCCCCCTACGCCAAATAGATCTGGCGTTTGAAAAATTCAAAAGCGATCCAAATTCTTCAAACTGTGTAAAGTTTATGACGTAGGTCGGGCATTCCTTCATTTCTGCTGATGAATAGATTAGCGTATGCACTATCAAGATCAGCACAGTCGATTAGCAAGACAATCAGCGAGGATAAGGTACGTATGGTCAAGGCGGACAAGTGGCGATTACTGACAGCGGGGTTGTTATTGGCAACAGCGGCGGGCGCAGCTCACGCTGATTCCCTCGATGCCCAGCGTCAGCGGTATATGCAGATTAAACAGGCATGGGATGCCAATCAGTTAGACGTTGTCAGCCAGCTGATGCCAACGCTGACCGACTATCCTCTCTATCCTTATCTCGAATATCGTGAACTGACGCAGAATATTGCGCTGGATACGCCGCAGCAAATCACCGCTTTTGTGCAGGCTAATCCGACGCTGCCTCCTGCTCGTTCTCTTCCTGCGCGCTTCGTTAATGAACTGGCTAACCGGCAGGACTGGCAGGGATTGCTGGCGTTTAGCCCACTGCCGCCAAGGCCGGTTGCCGCGCGCTGTAATTACTATTTTGCCAAGTGGTCGACGGGTCAGCAGCAGGTCGCCTTCGATGGCGCTAAAAACATCTGGCTGACCGGTACCTCGCTGCCTGCCGCCTGCGACAAGCTATTTACCGCCTGGCAGCAAGCCGGAAACCAGACCGCGCTGACGACCTTGCAGCGCATCGGTTTGGCAATGAAAGCCGGTAATACCAACCTGGTCAATTTCCTCGCCAAACAGCTGCCGCCGGATTATCAGACCATGAGCGACGCACTGCTCAAGCTGCAAAACGATCCGACCACTGTGGAAAGCTTTGCCCGTACCGTCGGGCCGACCGATTTCACGCGTAACGCGGTAAGCATTGCTTTTGCTCGCGTGGCGCGTGACAACGTGGAAGACGCGCGTTCGATGCTGCCTATTCTGGTGCGATTGCAGAAAATGGACGACAGCGATCGCCTGGAAATGGAAGAAACCATTGCCTGGCATTATATGGGGAATGATGCAACGCCCGAGCAGGCTGCGTGGCGTGATAACGTGATCCTGCGCAGTAACTCGACCTCGCTGATTGAGCGCCGTATCCGCATGGCCCTGGCGGTAGGGGATCAGCAAAATCTGGCACGCTGGATGGCGCGCCTGCCGGCCGATGCGCTACAGGAAGACGAATGGCGCTACTGGCAAGCTTCTCTATTGATTGATCAGGGCAAACGCGCCGAAGGTCAAAGTATTCTGCGAACGCTGATGCAGGGGCGGGGATTCTACCCAATGGCGGCAGCACAGAAGCTTGGCGTGCCTTATCCGATGGTGGTGCTGGTGGCGGCCAAGCCGGACAGCAGCCTCGACAACTCGCCAGAAATTGCCCGCGTTCGCGAGCTGATGTACTGGAACATGGATAATCTGGCGCGCACCGAATGGACCTACCTGGTGCAAAGCCGCAGTAAGCCACAGCAGGAGGCTCTGGCGCGCTATGCCTACGAGAAGGGCTGGCCGGAGCTGAGCGTGCAGGCCACCATTGCCGGTAAGCTGTGGGATTATTTGCAGGAACGATTCCCGCTGGCATG
The DNA here is from genome assembly GCA_963922555.1 of uncultured Serratia sp. Lineage (GTDB taxonomy): Bacteria > Pseudomonadota > Gammaproteobacteria > Enterobacterales > Enterobacteriaceae > Rouxiella. Next base: position 9,557 of record CAWUIY010000038.1, read on the forward strand.
GTCACCGGAATTCCGCCAGGCGACGCAAAATAAAGGCATCACTCAGAGTTATGCAATGGCGATTGCGCGTCAGGAAAGTGCCTGGAACCCGATGGCCCGTTCCCCGGTGGGTGCCGCCGGTCTGATGCAGTTAATGCCTGCTACCGCGGAGCATACGGTGCAGATGAACGCCATTCCGGGTTATAGCAATAGCAGCCAGCTGCTTGATCCACAAACCAATATTACGATTGGTACCGGCTATCTGGAATACGTTTATCAGATGTTTGGACGCAACCGAATTCTGTCGAGCGCGGCCTACAACGCGGGTCCTTCAAGGGTCAATACCTGGCTGGGGAGCACCAACGGGCAGGTGGATGCAGTCGCCTTTATCGAAAGCATTCCGTTCTCGGAAACTCGCCGATATGTTAAAAATGTGTTAGCATATGATGCGTTTTATCGTTACTTTTTACATCAGCCAGCCAAAATCTTAACCGATGCGGAGTGGCAGAGGCGTTACTGATTTTTGCGCCATTATGTTATGCTGCTGTACTAGTTAAATAGTATGGCAGCGTATCGATGGCACAAAAACCTGTGAATGACCCGGCTCTTTCCCAACAAGGCAATGAGGACTGGCAATGTTTTCTGACATTGCTACAGCAATCTTTTGCTGAAAATCTGCATTATTCACTGCTTCAACTGTTTTTGACGCCCGACGAACGCACGGCGTTGGGAACGCGTTTGCGAATAATTGAAGAGTTGATGAAGGGCGAGATGAGCCAGCGTGAGCTGAAAAATCAGCTGGGGGCAGGCATAGCCACGATTACTCGCGGCTCTAATGGTCTAAAATCTGCGCCGCCAGAGTTAAAAGCCTGGATGACGGCGCAGTTGATGAAAGCGGCGGACGACGAAAACAACGTCTGATTGGCCGCTTTGCACCTTTAGTGCGTCTGAGAACGTGTTTGATAAATCGCGTTATGGAAGGGCGCCAGGGCTAAGACCAGCGCTTGATGATAAACGCTGGTACGCGTTAGTTTACCCGCGGTGAAGATGCCAATCGCACCGCCTTTACGTTTAACTTCGGCAATTCCAGAAAGTTTTTCCATTTCGTCGCCCAATTCACTCCCCTGATTTATCTCCTGTAATATAATTTCAGGCAACATAAGGCTGGCAGAGCGCGATTCGCCGCGTTGGTGCATGTTTTCTATCACCATCCACGCGAAGGTCATGTTGTCTTCGATACCGGCTTCGATTCCTACCCAGAAGTCGGCTTCAGGGCGAACCTGGCGTGCGCTAATGACGCGATGTCTTGCGCCGGTGCGGGTTTCGATACTGCCGATAGGCTGTTCGGGAACGCCGCTATCGACTTCAATGCCTTCGATTCGGAAGGCGTCGGCACCGAAGATGTCCTCAAAAGCCATGGCAATAGCGTTAATTTTTGCTGGGTTAGTCGTAGCAGCGATAACGTGATACATAGATTTTATCGTCCTTAGCTTATTTCACGCAGTATAACGGAAAAAACTCATGTTACAGGTATATCTCGTCCGTCATGGCGAAACTGAATGGAATGCCGCACGTCGAATTCAAGGACAGACCGACAGCCCATTGACAGAAAAAGGCATCTTTCAGGCAAAGCAGGTTGCCGAAAGGGTGCGCAATGAGGGTATCACACATGTGATATCAAGCGATCTGGGTCGTACAAAACGCACCGCAGAAATTATCGCTGATGCTTGTGGCTGTGAGGTCATCACCGATCCTCGCTTACGCGAGCTACATATGGGCGTGCTGGAAACGCGCGAACTTGATCTTCTGACCCCTCAGGAAGAAGCCTGGCGCAAGCAGATGGTAGATGGTACCCCAGAGGGCAGGATCCCCAAGGGCGAGACCATGAGCGAGCTGGCGGAACGTGTGAACGCGGCGCTTAACAGCTGTCTGGATCTGCCCGCAGGCAGCAAGCCGCTGTTAGTGAGTCACGGTATCGCGCTGGGTTGCCTGATCAGTACGCTGCTTGGATTACCGGCACACGCCGAGCGTCGTTTGCGCTTGCGTAACTGTTCGCTTTCACGTGTGGATCACCAGCAAAGTGCCTGGCTAGCGACGGGCTGGATTGTTGAAACAGCGGGTGATATTGCTCATCTCGATCAACCGGCGTTGGACGAACTTCAGCGTTAACCAAGACAACGTTAAACCGGATAGTTAATCAGGTAATGTTAAACGGTTTGAAACGGTTTGAGATGCGACGGGAGAAGCTGAATCGCTAAACAGGCGCAGGCAGGTTTGAATTCCTGTCGCGTCTGTCTAAAGTTTAGCGGCGGATTGGGATTAAATAGTCGCAATCCAGCTCTTTCGGCGGTTCGGTACCCATGGTTTTACGCGTTGGGTGGAAACGCTCGATGTCCTGACCTTTACGGCGAGTCAGTTTAAGCATTGGCAGGCAGGTGGTGTAAAGCGTCAGAATAAATTCCTGCAAGCCTTCCGGTGTACCTTTGAAGCGGAACATCGCAAATTCACCTTCAGTAAGCACAATTTCTTTGCCTTCTGGCATGTTATCAGTCAGATAGCTTGGCTCAATGGCGGTGGTGTACAAAATTTCCTGCTCATCATCTTTGTCCTGGCTAGGTCGTGAATGATGCAATCCGTAAAGCAGTGGCGGTAACTGAGTCGTTTCACCAATGTATTGACGCCAGAAATGATCGCGCATTTCATTACGGTAGGTTGTGATTTGTTCCAGCGTACAAGAATAGCTCTGTGTCACACCGATCAAATGTTTCTCTGGTAAAGATAAAAACTCTGGCTGCGGCAGAATAAAAGCGCCGAGGCGGATTGGCGGACAAATCCCGAAGGAGTGCCAATCTTCAGAGCGACGATATAGCGCTGGTGTTTGTGCAAATTGCTTTTTGAAAGCTCGGGTGAAAGTCTGCTGAGAGTCAAAACGGTATTGCAGGGCAATATCAAGAATTGGCCGACTGGTCAGACGCAGTGCCACAGCAGCTTTTGAAAGCCTGCGAGCCCGAATGTAGGCACCGATGGCATTATTCGTGACATCCTTGATCATACGCTGCAAGTGCCATTTCGAATAGCCTGCTTTTGCTGCAACGTTGTCGAGTGATAACGGCTGGTCCAGGTGTGTTTCTAACCAGCTGAGAAGATCACGAATGATTCCTGCTTGATCCATAGATCATCCTCGTTGAACTAATATAGGCACATAGTGTTGTTAACCCGTTTATGATAGCAATTTTTTAACAGTAAAACTCGCAGATATTTTTTAGCATACCGTGCGATTTTGAACAAAAGATGGCGAAAAGTTTTTCGATTTTGTGAGCTAACACGAACTGTCAGAATGCTACGATGGGTCAATTCATCAATAAAAGGATTTGAGGTAACACCATGAAAAAATGTCTAATTTTTGCTCTTGCCGCATTATCGCTTTCTTCGGTTGCTGCACAGGCTGAGCAAATCGGTTCCGTGGATACCGTGTTCAAACTGTTCGGACCGGATCATAAGATTATTGTCGAAGCCTTCGATGACCCGGACGTTAAAAATGTAACCTGTTATATCAGTCGCGCTAAAACCGGCGGCATTAAAGGTGGACTGGGATTAGCGGAAGACACGTCTGATGCCGCGATTTCCTGCCAGCAGATAGGCCCGGTTGAGGTATCGGATGATATCAAGAAAACGGGCGACAGCGGGACCGTAGTATTCAAGCAGCGGACGTCTTTGATCTTCAAGAAACTGCAGGTGGTGCGTTTTTATGATCCAAAACGCAATGCATTGGTTTATTTGAGCTATTAAGACAAAGTAGTCGATGGATCGCCAAAAAATGCGATCAGTGCGGTGCCGATTATCCCGTGGGGCAATCGCTAACATAGGGGCGCGCTCACAGAAACACTATAAATAGCGAAGGCCAGCTGATGCTGGCCTTTTTACTGGTTACAGACCGGTTGGCAACCCGTTTGTTAACGATGCAATGCTCTCATTGCTAAGCTTTGCCCGCAGCCGTGAGGCAGCGGAGCAGATTTTACTCTTCCAGGTCGCCGCAGAAGCGATAACCTTCACCGTGAATGGTGGCAATGATCTCTGGGGTATCCGGGGTCGCTTCGAAATGCTTACGGATACGACGGATAGTCACGTCAACGGTGCGGTCGTGTGGCTTGAGCTCACGGCCGGTCATTTTCTTCAGCAAATCGCCACGGGTCTGGATCTTGCCCGGGTTTTCGCAGAAGTGCAGCATCGCGCGGAATTCGCTGCGCGGCAGCTTGTATTGCTCACCCGCCGGGCTAACCAGAGAACGGCTGTTGATGTCCAGCTCCCAGCCGTTGAAACGATAGCTTTCAACCAGGCGGCGTTCTTCACCAACAGGGCTAAGATTCATTGTGCGAGACAACAGGTTGCGCGCGCGAATAGTCAGCTCGTGTGGGTTAAACGGCTTGGTCAGATAATCATCTGCGCCGTACTGCAAGCCAACAATCTTGTCGACTTCGTTGTCGCGGCCAGTCAGGAACATCAGCGCAACGTTGTTTTTCTCGCGAACTTCTTTCGCGAGCAGCAGGCCATTTTTGCCTGGCAGGTTGATGTCCATCAACACCAGGTTGATATCGTTCTCGGACATGATGTGATGCATTTCAGCACCGTCACTGGCTTCAAAAACCGTGTAACCTTCTGCCTGAAAAATACTTTTTAAAGTATTACGTGTTACTAATTCGTCTTCGACGATAAGAATTTGGGGGGTCTGCATTTTTGCTACCTAAGATTGCCAACAAATAGAAAATAGGAGTACAGAAGTCTTTGATATACAGATGAATTCGACAGTCTCTTGTTCGGTTTCACTCGTTACATGACTAAAGTACGTAAACGCGTTCTTGGTACACTTTCCATCAACGGCAACAACATCGCCAGCTCAGTTGGGATACCACTTCCTGCAGTCCCGTTGGTACCTTGAGCGGCGCATATCCTAACCCTATTAACAGCAATATAACAGCGAGTACCGAAACTGCCACTCAACAAAACTACGCTTTGTTGACATATATCAATTTCAATTGTAGCACGGTAACAGAAAGGTGAAAAATACTTAAAATCAGGCACTGCCCACTTACATTTTGCTGTTTATTAAAAAATATTTGATAAATAAATAACCTTAAGTATCAAAAAACTTAACAAGCAGGGAGAAGATCTCTATCAGACTGATTTATAATCATAATTAATCAATGATCTACAAAGAGATACTATTCAGACTGAGTAAAGTGCGGCAACGCTATTCTCTCTTGGCTTTACGACGACATATTCAAAGACTGTTAAACGGATGTGAATTATAATTGTGTCCATCTCGATTGTCTGTTGCCTTAAATAAAACGAAATGGCGACCTGCCGATCTTCTTTATCTTCATTTTTTCAAAGGTAGTTCATGCAACTTCATATTATTCTCGTCTCACCGGCGCGGCCTGAAAATGTGGGTGCTGCGGCGCGAGCAATGAAAACCATGGGCTTTGCCTCGCTGCGTATTGTTGAAAGTCAGGCGCATTTGCAGCCAGAGGCCGGATGGGTTGCACATGGATCAGGCGAAATTTTGCAGAATGCCCAACACTTTAACAGCCTGCAGGACGCGTTGGCCGATATCGATTTCACTATCGCAACCACTGCACGCAGCCGCGCACGTTTCCACTATTATTGCACCCCGCAAGAGCTTGAGACGCAACTCTCCGAGCGACAGAGCTGGGCAAATAACGTGGCGCTGGTATTTGGCCGCGAAGATTCCGGGCTGACTAATGAAGAGCTGGAGCTGGCCGACCTGCTGACAGGGGTGCCGATGGTAGCCGATTACCCGTCCCTGAATCTGGGGCAGGCGGTGATGGTGTTTTGCTATCAGCTGTCTTCACTCAATCAGCTAGCACAGAAGCAGGCTGTCCAGGCGGAACCCGGTCAGTTGGATGCGTTACGCGCTCGCGTCTCACGTTTGCTGGTCAATCTTGATGCGCAGGATGATCAAAAACTCACTGATTGGTTACAGCAACGACTGGGCGTTCTCGAGCAGCGAGACGCTGCGATGTTGCATACTTTATTGCACGATATCGAAAAAAAATTAGCCCACTGAGGTTGGCGGTGTAAACCCACTCGATGAGGGTATTCACCACGCTTTATGAGGAATTCTGGTTTAATTATCTAAAAATTGGCCAGGCTGTTGGTGTTATTCTCTGCTCAGTTGTTGGCCGCTTTTAGCACGAAAAATAGAAAAAAATTGACTTAGAGGCCCTTATGCTTTAGCTAATAGGGTAGACAGAGTAAAAACTAACAAGACAAACACAAAAAACAAATGCGACACATCAGCCTGAACACAACAATTATTACCACCACCATTACCATCGGTACTGGGGCGGGCTGACGCGTACAGGAAAAACAGAAAAAAGCCCGCACCTAACCAGTGCGGGCTTTTTTTTCGGCTAATTTCTCTCGGTATGAGAGTAGGAGAAACCAGAAATGCGAGTGTTGAAATTTGGCGGGACTTCAGTAGCAAATGCCGAACGCTTCCTGCGGGTGGCGGAAATCATGGAAAGCAATGCAAGTCAGGGACAGGTCGCTACGGTATTGTCAGCCCCGGCCAAAATTACCAATCATCTGGTCGCGATGATCGAAAAAACCGTTGCCGGGCAGGATATCCTGCCGATCATGAGCGATGCAGAACGCATTTTTGCCGATCTGATTAACGGCCTGGCCGACGCGCTGCCGGGATTTGATCTGGCCGCGACCAAGCTGTTTGTCGAGCAGGAGTTTGGCCAGCTCAAGCAACTGCTGCACGGCATCGGTCTGCTGGGCCAGTGCCCTGACAGCGTTAACGCCAGCATCATCTGCCGCGGCGAGAAGCTGTCGATTGCCATCATGGAGGCGGTATTTAAAGCCAAAGGATTCGGCGTGACCGTGATCAATCCAGTCGAGAAACTGCTGGCCGTAGGTCATTACCTCGAATCTACCGTAGATATCAACGAATCCACCGCGCGTATCGCCGCCAGCAATATTCCTGCTAGTGACATCGTGTTGATGGCCGGTTTCACTGCCGGAAACGATAAAGGCGAACTGGTGGTGCTGGGGCGTAACGGTTCCGACTATTCTGCCGCAGTGTTGGCAGCCTGCCTGCGCGCCGACTGTTGTGAAATCTGGACTGACGTTGATGGCGTCTATACCTGTGACCCGCGCACGGTGCCGGATGCGCGCCTGCTGAAATCCATGTCTTATCAGGAAGCGATGGAGCTGTCTTACTTTGGGGCCAAGGTTTTGCACCCGCGCACCATTACGCCTATCGCGCAGTTCCAAATCCCTTGCCTGATCAAAAATACGTCTAATCCGCAAGCACCAGGCACCCTGATTGGCAGCCATAGCGCGGGAAGCGAATTCGAAGATAAAAATACGCCGGTCAAAGGCATCACCAATCTGAATAACATGGCGATGATCAACGTGTCCGGTCCGGGAATGAAAGGCATGATTGGCATGGCGGCGCGCGTGTTTGCGGTCATGTCTCGTGCGGGGATTTCCGTCGTGCTGATCACCCAATCTTCTTCCGAATACAGCATCAGCTTCTGCGTGCCGCAGGGCGAACTGGTGCGCGCACGCAAAGCGCTGGAAGACGAATTTTATCTGGAATTAAAAGACGGCCTGCTCGAGCCGCTGGACGTCACCGAAAAACTGGCTGTCATTTCGGTAGTCGGCGACGGCATGCGCACGCTGCGCGGCATCTCGGCCAAATTCTTCTCGGCACTGGCGCGCGCCAACATCAATATTGTCGCGATTGCTCAAGGCTCTTCCGAGCGTTCGATCTCCGTGGTGGTCAATAATGACGACGCCACCATGGGCGTGCGCGTGAGCCATCAGATGCTGTTCAATACCGATCAAGTCATCGAAGTGTTTCTGATTGGCGTCGGCGGTGTGGGTGGCGCGTTGATTGAGCAGATCCGCCGTCAGCAGGCGTGGCTTAAAGCCAAGCACATCGATTTACGCGTTTGCGGTATCGCCAACTCGCGCGCGATGCTGACCAACGTGCACGGCATTGCGCTCGAAAACTGGCGAGACGAGCTGGGCGCGGCGCAGGAGCCGTTCAATATTGGTCGCCTGATCCGCCTGGTCAAAGAGTATCATCTGCTGAATCCGGTTGTCGTAGACTGTACTTCAAATGAAGCGATCGCCAACCAGTATGCCGATTTGCTGACCGACGGTTTCCACGTGGTGACGCCGAACAAGCGCGCCAACACGTCATCGATGAATTACTACTATCAGCTGCGCAAGGCTGCCGCCAGTTCGCGTCGCAAGTTCCTGTACGATACCAACGTGGGTGCCGGTCTGCCAGTCATTGAAAACCTGCAAAACCTGCTGAATGCCGGTGACGAGCTGGTGCGTTTCACCGGGATCTTGTCGGGTTCGCTGTCGCAGATCTTTGGTCAGCTGGATGAAGGCGTTTCTCTGTCCGAAGCCACTCTGGCTGCACGTGCCAGCGGCTTTACCGAACCGGATCCGCGTGATGATCTGTCGGGCATGGACGTCGCACGCAAGCTGTTGATCCTGGCCCGTGAGGCCGGTTACAAACTTGAGCTGTCAGACATTGAAGTCGAGTCGGTTCTGCCGGTATCCTTTGACGCCAGCGGAGACGTCAACACCTTCCTGGCACGCCTGCCGGAGCTTGATGCCGAGTTTAAACAGCGCGTGGCGAATGCGGCGGCCGAAGGTAAGGTACTGCGTTACGTCGGTGCGATCGACGAAGGTCAATGCAAGGTCAAGATCCTGGCCGTCGACGGCAATGATCCGCTGTATAAAGTAAAAAATGGCGAGAATGCACTGGCATTCTACAGCCGTTATTATCAACCGATTCCTCTAGTATTGCGCGGCTACGGTGCGGGTAACGATGTTACTGCGGCGGGCGTCTTCGCCGATCTTTTGCGAACGCTGTCATGGAAGTTAGGAGTTTAATATGGTTAAGGTATATGCCCCGGCATCAATTGGTAATGTTAGCGTTGGTTTTGATGTGCTGGGTGCGGCGGTTTCTCCGGTAGATGGTTCGCTGCTGGGTGACTGTGTGACCGTCGAAGCGGCCTCGACCTTCAGTCTGAAGAATGAAGGGCGCTTTGTTTCCAAGCTTCCAGACAAGATGGAAGACAATATTGTTTACCAATGCTGGCAGCGTTACTGTCAGGAAGTGGGCAAAGAGATCCCGGTCGCGATGACGCTGGAGAAGAATATGCCAATTGGTTCAGGTCTGGGTTCCAGCGCCTGTTCCGTGGTCGCCGGTTTAATGGCGATGAACGAATTCAACGGCAATCAACTCGATGACAATAAAATGCTCGAGCTGATGGGCGAGCTGGAAGGGCGCATATCCGGCAGCGTGCATTTCGACAATGTTGCACCGTGCTATCTGGGTGGTCTGCAGCTGATGCTTGAAGAGCTGGGCATCATTTCTCAGGATGTGCCTTGTTTCGATGACTGGCTGTGGGTCATGGCGTATCCAGGCATAAAAGTGTCTACCGCCGAAGCGCGCGCTATTCTGCCTGCCCAGTACCGTCGTCAGGACTGTATCAGTCACGGTCGCTATCTGGCGGGCTTTATCCATGCCTGCCATACGCAGCAGCCTGCGTTAGCGACTAAATTAATGAAAGACGTAATCGCCGAACCTTACCGCACTCGCTTGCTGCCGGGCTTTGCCGAAGCAAGAACCGCTGCGGAAGAAATTGGCGCATTGGCCTGCGGGATCTCCGGATCCGGTCCGACGCTGTTTGCAATTTGCAACGACACCGAGACGGCGCAACGTATGGCTGAATGGCTGCAGAATCACTATCTGCAAAACGACGAAGGCTTTGTTCATATTTGTCGCCTGGATACCGCAGGCGCGAGACTATTGGGATAATCAATGAAACTGTATAACCTGAAGGATCACAACGAGCAGGTCAGCTTTGCACAAGCAGTGAAGCAGGGCCTGGGCAAGCAACAAGGACTGTTTTTCCCGCTGGACCTGCCTGAGTTTGAGCTGACCGAAATCGATCGCCTGCTTGAGCTGGATTTTGTGACTCGCAGCAGCCGTATTCTCTCCGCATTTATCGGCGACGAGATCCCGGAAGAGCAGCTTTATCAGCGTGTTAAAAATGCTTTTGCTTTCCCGGCTCCGGTGGCGAAAGTGACTGACGATGTTTCTTGCCTCGAGCTGTTCCACGGCCCTACGCTGGCGTTTAAAGACTTTGGTGGCCGCTTTATGGCTCAGGTCCTGACCGAAGTGTCAGGCGAGCAACCCGTTACTATTCTGACAGCGACCTCAGGTGATACCGGTGCGGCAGTTGCTCACGCCTTCCACGGCCTTAAAAACGTGCGTGTTGTGATCCTCTATCCGCGGGGCAAAATCAGCCCGCTGCAGGAAAAGTTGTTCTGTACTCTCGGCGACAACATTCATACCGTGGCGATCGACGGCGATTTCGATGCCTGTCAGGCGCTGGTCAAACAGGCGTTTGATGATGAAGAGCTGAAAGTGGCGTTGCATCTGAACTCGGCTAACTCGATCAACATCAGCCGCTTGCTGGCGCAAATTTGCTATTACTTCGAAGCCGTGGCTCAACTGCCACAAGAGGCGCGCAATCAGCTGGTGGTTTCCGTGCCAAGCGGCAACTTTGGTGACCTGACTGCTGGCCTGCTGGCCAAGTCGCTGGGTCTGCCAGTGAAGCGCTTTATTGCTGCCACCAACGCCAACGACACCGTGCCGCGTTTCCTGACCAACGGTGAGTGGACGCCAAACAAAACCGTTGCGACGCTGTCCAACGCCATGGACGTCAGCCAGCCAAACAACTGGCCGCGCGTTGAAGAACTGTATCGTCGCAAGATCTGGCAATTGAAGGATCTGGGTTATGCTGCGGTTTCTGACGAGACTACCGAAGACACCATGCGCGAGCTGGCAGATATCGGCTACATCTCTGAGCCACACGCGGCGATTGCCTATCGTGCGCTGCGCGATCAGCTGCAAGAAGGGGAGTTTGGTCTGTTTATCGGCACCGCGCACCCGGCGAAATTCAAGGAAAGCGTTGATGCGATTTTGGGGCAGTCACTGCCGCTGCCGAAAGAGCTGGCCGACCGCGCCGATCTGCCACTGCTGTCGCACGACCTGTCAGCCGATTTCAGTGAATTGCGTAAATTCCTGATGGCGTTGCCAGAGTAATATCTGAGGATCCTTCCCCTGCTGGCGAACGAGCAACAGGGGAAGGTTTCGATAAGGGAGCCGCTAAACAGTGCTCCCTTTTTTATTTCTGTTCTGCTCGCGTAAATACCAGCTCGTTGCCTTCAGATCGTGAAGCATCGAACTGATACCCTTCCAGTGAAAACTCTTGCAGTTGTTTGCGCTTAGTCAGGCGCTCTTTGATGATAAATCGGCTCATCAATCCACGCGCTTTTTTGGCATAGAAACTGATCACCTTGTAGTTACCGTTTTTCTCGTCGAGGAATACTGGCTTGATAATCTCGCCATCGAGCCTGGCCGGTTTAACCGCTTTGAAATATTCATCTGAAGCCAGATTCACCAGAATGTTATCCCCTTGTTCTTTAAGGACAGCATTGAGTTTTTCAGTCAGCAAATCACCCCAGAACGCATAGAGATTAGTGCCCTGCGGATTATTGAGCCGGATTCCCATCTCGAGGCGGTAAGGCTGCATAAGATCCAGCGGGCGCAGCAGGCCGTAAAGGCCGGAGAGCATACGCAAATGCTTCTGGGCAAAATCAAAATCCTTTTCGCTAAAATCTTCTGCGTGCAAACCGGTGTATACGTCGCCTTTAAACGCCAGGATCGCCTGACGAGCATTTTTCGGCGTGAAGTCTGGCTGCCAGTCATTAAAGCGTTCGGCGTTGAGATGCGCCAGCTTGTCGCTGATGCCCATCAGGCTGGAGATTTCCGCCGGGGTGAGCTTCTTCGCGATCTCAATCAGCTGGCTGGATTTATCCAGCAGGTCCGGCTGCGTGTAGCGTTTAGTGGCAAGCTCACTGTCGTAATCAAGGGTTTTGGCTGGAGAAATAAGGGTCAGCATAGTGGCATCCGGTTAGCCTGCGCCTGGCTCTGCAGGAGATGAATTAAGCAATATTCGGTTATTTTATCAAAAAAACCGCAGCGAAGAAAAAATCATAGCAATAGCCGCTGCCTTTAAGCGCGCGGCTTTTTAAATGAAATGGGTCAAGATTTTTCGGCGGCGCGGTTTGTCTGGGGATCTGCAGACCAGACACCAGGCTGCAACTGCCCTTTTAGCTCAGGAAAATTATTGGGATTAAACACGGGTACTCGGCCCATCAACCGCTGACGTTCGTAGTCTCTGACCACTTTTAGCGCCAGCCCAGAGAGCAGCACCAACGCGGTGAGATTAATGATGGTGATGAGCGCCAGTGAAATGCTGGCAGTCTGCATCAGTAAAGGGGTATTGATCAGGCATCCTGCAAGCAGTAAAACCAGCATCAACAGGCGTAAAAGATACAGCTGTCGGGTGTTGCCGCGCAGTAAAAATACCAGATTATTTTCGGCATACAGGGTATTGGCAACCATGGTAGTAAAAGCAAAGGTGAGGAAAAACATCGCAAGAATTTCATGTCCTGGATTGCCAAGGGTGGCCGTTACCGCCTGTGCCAGCACGCCAATGCCGTTGATTTTGTCGCTCGGCGCGGTGAGCAGACCCGAGGAGAGGATGATC
>CAWUIY010000039.1:0-22212 GCA_963922555.1 uncultured Serratia sp.
TGCCCGCGGAAGACGTGCAGGCGACGCTGGCAGAGTTGACCGCCACCACTATTGCCGATCAGGTGCAGCTTGCAGGAGGATGCGATCGGCTGCTGGTGTGCGGGGGTGGGGCGCGTAATCCACTGGTGATGGCGCGTCTGTCAGCCATGCTGGCTGGAACTGAAGTCAGCACCACCGACGCATTTGGCGTCAGCGGCGATGACATGGAAGCATTGGCTTTTGCCTGGCTGGCATTTCGTACCCTGTCAGGACAGCCGGGCAATTTGCCTTCAGTGACCGGCGCCAGTCAAGAAACAGTGCTCGGTGCGATTTATCCGGTTTTTTCAACCCTGGGCCCCCTGTAAGCTAAGATATTGGGCAATTGAGACATCAGGAAGATAACCATGAATAAAGCGATTATTGTGCTGGTGGGCATTGCGCTATCGGGCTGCAGTCTGGTTAACCCGCCACCGGCTAAATCCGGAAATACTCGGCTTCATTACGAATGCGGTACTACCCCGCTGACCGTTACGCTTGATAAACCGGCGCGCAGGGTTGACCTGATCCTGGATGGTATCCAGTTACATCTGCCACAGGTTGAAGCCGCATCCGGCACCAAATACAGTGATGGCCGTTACACCTTCTGGTCGAAGGGGAATGCGGCTCTGGTGCAGCGCGGGGATGATGTCATCATCGACGACTGTCAACTATCACCTTCGTACCAAACGCCATAGCGGCGTTACCTTCGCTTGTTCACCCCAGTCACTGACTTGTGTAAGCTCCTGGGGATTCCCTCGCTTGGTGCCTTGCTCTGACGTCTGGTACTTTGGCGATAGATCATTGTTATCTCCCACGGTCTGGCGCAAAATAAGGTTATCTTTCAAATAAACTATGTTGGTCCTACATGGCTGAAAATAATGAGTTTGATGTTGCAGATTTGCGACGTGAATACACTCGCGGCGGTTTGCGTCGTAAAGATCTGACCGCTGAACCGCTGCCGTTGTTTGAGCAGTGGCTGAGGCAGGCTTGTGAGGCGAAGCTTCCAGATCCGACGGCAATGTGTGTCGCGACGGTTGATGAGAACGGCCAGCCGTTTCAGCGTATCGTGCTGCTCAAGCACTATGACGAGAACGGTATGGTGTTTTTCACTAACCTTGGCAGCCGCAAGGCCCAGCAGTTAGCGGTTAACCCGCGCATCAGCCTGCTGTTCCCGTGGCACATGCTCGATCGTCAGGTCATTGTATTGGGACAGGCTGAACGTTTGCCGACGCTGGAGGTGATGAAATATTTCACCAGCCGTCCTAAAGACAGCCAGATTGGCGCCTGGGTCTCCCAGCAGTCCACGCGTATCTCGGCGCGCGGCATCCTTGAGAGCAAATTCCTTGAGCTGAAGCAGAAATTTAGCCAGGGCGAAGTGCCGCTGCCAAGTTTCTGGGGCGGTTTCCGGGTTAAATTTGATTCGATGGAGTTCTGGCAAGGGGGCGAGCATCGCCTGCACGACCGCTTTATCTATCAGCGCGAGACCGCTTCTTCAGACAATTCCACAACAACTGGTTGGAAAATCGACCGACTGGCGCCGTAAGCCGCTAAAAGTTGTCTGAAAACCTAGCGCTTGCCCCGCGAGCGCTTTATTCTATGCAATCACCGATTTCGCAAGCGCGTTGACGAGGGTGTCGACGCGTTTTTTGCATGAACGATCCCGATAAACAATTTTCCAGAATTGATGGAGTTTTTGATGGCAAGCAGCAACTTGATTCAACAATTGCAGGAGCGGGGGCTAATTGCCCAGGTTACGGACGAAAAAGCGTTAGCAGAGCGACTGGCGCAAGGGCCAATTGCACTCTATTGCGGTTTCGATCCAACCGCCGATAGCCTGCACTTGGGCCATCTGGTGCCTTTGCTGTGCCTGAAACGCTTTCAATTGCACGGCCATAAGCCGGTTGCTTTGGTGGGAGGCGCGACGGGGCTTATCGGCGATCCGAGCTTTAAAGCGGCAGAACGCAAGCTGAACACCAGCGAAACCGTTAACGAGTGGGTTGAGAAGATCCGCACTCAGGTTTCACCGTTCCTGGATTTCGACTGCGGTGAAAACAGCGCAATCACCGCTAATAACTATGACTGGTTTGGCGGCATGAACGTGCTGACTTTCTTGCGTGATATCGGCAAACATTTCTCTGTAAATCAGATGATTAACAAGGAAGCGGTCAAGCAGCGTCTAAATCGTGACGACAGCGGCATCTCTTTCACCGAGTTTTCTTATAACCTGCTGCAGGGTTACGATTTCTCCTCTTTATACGATTTGCACAAGGTAGAGCTGCAAATCGGTGGTTCTGACCAGTGGGGTAACATCACCTCCGGCATCGACCTGACCCGTCGTCAGCACCAGAAGCAGGTATTCGGTCTGACCGTGCCATTGATCACCAAGGCCGACGGCACCAAGTTTGGCAAAACCGAAGGTGGCGCGGTGTGGCTGGATCCGAAAAAGACTAGCCCGTACAAGTTCTACCAGTTCTGGATCAACACGGCCGATGCGGACGTTTACCGTTTCCTGAAATTCTTCACCTTCATGAGCCTTGAAGACATCAACGCACTGGAAGAAGAAGACAAAAACAGTGGCAAGGCTCCTCGTGCGCAATACGTGCTCGCCGAGCAGGTCACCGGCATGGTTCACGGCGAAGAAGGCCTGGCTGCCGCGCGTCGTATTACCGCCAGCCTGTTCTCTGGCGCACTCAGCGACATGACCGAGGCCGACTTTGCCCAGTTGGCACAAGACGGTATGCCGACTATCGAGCTGGAAGGCGAAGCCGATTTGCAACAGGCGCTGGTTAATGCCGAGCTGGAACCTTCTCGCGGCCGTGCTCGCACCGCGATTTCTTCTAACGCGGTAATGGTTAACGGCGAGAAACAGGCCGATGCTGAATACAAGTTCAGCGACAGTGATCGCCTGTTTGGGCGGTATACCCTGCTGCGTCGCGGTAAGAAAAACTACTGCCTGGCAGTCTGGAAATAATCTAAACCGCTCGCGTGCGCTGTAATAATCGGCGCATGCGAGCTATGAAACTTACCCGTTGCGCCATCTTGCTGATGACGTCGGCATCGGACCTCGCATGAAAAATATTCTCTCGATTCAATCTCACACCGTTTTTGGTCACGCAGGCAACAGCGCAGCAGAATTTCCTATGCGCCGCATGGGCGCAAACGTTTGGCCGCTGAACACCGTACAGTTTTCCAATCACACCCAGTATGGTCGCTGGACTGGCTGTGTCATGCCGGCCAGCCATTTGACCGATATTGCGCGCGGCATTGCCGAAATTGATCGCCTCAAAGACTGCGACGCCGTGCTAAGTGGTTATATTGGTTCGGCCGAGCAGGGCGAGCATATTCTGCAAATCGTCGCTGAGGTTAA
This sequence comes from uncultured Serratia sp., assembly GCA_963922555.1. Lineage (GTDB taxonomy): Bacteria > Pseudomonadota > Gammaproteobacteria > Enterobacterales > Enterobacteriaceae > Rouxiella. The sequence goes on from CAWUIY010000039.1 coordinate 3,386, forward strand.
AGCCGCCAATCCCGATGCCTGGTATTTTTGCGATCCGGTAATGGGCCATCCTGAAAAGGGTTGTATCGTTGCCCCTGGCGTGGCGGAGTTTCACTGTAAGCAGGCGTTGGTTAACTGCGATATTATCGCGCCCAATCTGCTGGAGCTGGAAATGCTTTCTGGCCACACGGTCAGCAATGTCGAAGAGTCGGTTGCTGCTGCGCGTGAGTTGATCGCCAAAGGCCCAAAAGTGGTGTTAATCAAGCATCTGAGCCGTGCCGGTTATCAGAGCGATCGTTTTGAAATGCTGCTGGTTACTGCCGAAGAGGCATGGCATATCCATCGCCCGCTGGTTGATTTCGGCGTGCGTCAGCCCGTTGGCGTGGGTGACCTGACCAGCGGCCTGTTGCTGGTGGATTTGCTGAAGGGCGAGCAGTTGGACACGGCGTTGGAGCACGTTACAGCGGCAGTTTATGAAGTGATGTTGGCGACTCATGCCATGGGCGAGTATGAACTGCAGGTTGTTGCGGCGCAGGATCAGATTGTAAAACCTGCGCACCACTTCCCGGCGGTCAAGCTGTAAGGTCACCTTTCACCGAATCATGCCTTGAATAATGCATAAGCGGGAGCGTATTTATTGATACGCTCCCGCTTTTTTATAATCGCATTATTTCAAACCTTCAGCCGCCAGAGCCGCATCAACGGCCGGACGTGCGGCAACGCGTTCAATATATGCGCCAAGATTTTCATATTTGCTCAAATCAAACTTCAGCGCTTTTGCCCAGCTCATCATGGTGAACAGATAGGCATCGGCTACGCAAAAGCGTTGACCCAATAGAAATGGCTTATCTTTCAGTGAATCATCGAGATAGGCTAATTTTTTGCTTACCGCTTCGCGCTGTAAAACTTTATATTCCTCTGGGATTTTGGCATTAAACAAGGGACTGAGGCCACGATGCAGTTCGGTAGCGATATAGTTCAACCATTCCAAAGCATGGTAGCGCGCTAGCGTGCCGGGTTCGGGCATCAGCTGGCGGTCGGGTTTTTGATCGGCGATATACTGCACGATAACCGCGCCCTCTGTTAAAACTGTGCCGTCGTCCAGCACCAGAGTCGGCACTTGCCCCTTGGGATTAAGCTCAAACAGGCTCTCGCCCTGTTCAGTTCTCTTAGTGACTAAATCAACTTTGGAAATCGTAAAGTCGAGGCCGGCTTCGCGTAAAACAATATGGGGAGAGAGTGAACAGGCACCTGCTTTATAATAAAGTTTCATACAAACTCCAGCTAATAAGTTGGCCCTTTCCCAGAGGTGGGCGATGGGTTTTTGATGAAATCAACGATAAAAAGAGGCAGCTGTTCACATTATAATCTATCTGCTGAAGGTATTGAGATAATCCTTAATCGCATCTTCTACTTCAACTGGCGCAGGCAGCAGTGGCGCGCGTACTTCATTGTTCATCAGGCCATCCAGAGAAAGCGCATACTTGATTGCCGCCGGGTTTGGCGCTGAAAACATCAGACGAATAAGCGGCATCAACTGATAGAAATTCTGGCGTGCTGCAGCTAAATCACCCGCTTCAACCTGCTTGACCAGTTCAACAAAGCGGCTCGGGAACAGATGAGCCGAGGCGGTGATCGCGCCGGTTCCGCCCAGACAAAGCGTCGTCAGGATCTGACCGTCTTCGCCTGACATCACGTCGAGTTCGCCGTCGGCAATCAGCGCCAGGGTCAGGTCATTATTGCCGCCACAGTCTTTCACCGCCGCGATGCGTGGATGTTTTGCCAGACGACGCAGGGTGTCTAGTTCAAGATGGATCCCGCTGCGATAAGGCACGTTGTAAACCACAATCGGCACGTTGGAGTTGTCAGCCAGTTGGGTGAACCAGACTTCAAGAGCGGCCTGTGACGGGCGAATGTAATAAGGGGCTGGAAGTAAAATACCGGCAATGGGACGTGCAGTGATGGCATCTTGCATCGCCAGCACGCTTGGCATGTGAGTGCCAGAAAGGCCCATCATCACTTTATTGCCGGGAACGACTTCCAGCACGGCGTCAAGCACCTGCAACTGTTCTTCATCACTCAGCATCGGCGCTTCGCCAGTGGTGCCGCAAACAACCACACCGCTAACCCCTTGTTTCATAACGTAGTGACACAGCTTGTTCAGCGCAGGGAAATCAATCTCCCCCTGATTAAAAGGCGTAACCAGTGGAACCCAAATACCAGAAAATGTTGACATAATTAACACGCATGACTCAGCGGTCATCCAAAAAAGTGTAGGGAAGGCGTTGAAACCTGATCATTATTAGCATTATTTCAGCTTGCAATCAGTCTGCTGTAAAAATGAGTCGGCGGCTAATGGAATGATTTAATAAGGCTGCGGGCATTATTGATGTGGCTAATGATGATGCTTTTAGCATCGTTTTTGGCGGCTTATTCTGCAAGTCGCTTACAGTGGGATAGATTAATCCTGCGCACAGGTGAAGTCCGCGCAGTCTTGACTAAGCCTGAGGTGGGGATGGCGGCGTAGGGGGCGTGGGTGGGTTTGCGTGTTTTTCTCGATATTCACGACGATACCCGCGTGACTTTCTGCGGCCTTCAAGCCACAAATAGGTGCAAACGAGGCAAACAGCGCCGGAAAAAATCAGATTACGCATATCGCGGTCATAGAAATACACCAGAATGCAGTCCAGCGCCGCGACAATCGCGAACCACTTGTGCATATGGGAAATCTTGCGCGTTTCCGCGTTAAGGCGTTTTAACTGACGTCCTTCATCCAGGACTTTACGTTTTTCCATGGTGGCTTTCCTGGTGAACGAGTAGCGATGATCCAAATATATCAAAACTGACAAGCAAATACTGGGCCGCTTTGAAAATCATCCGCATTTTTTGTCAAAAAATCTTATGCAGACGTTTCAATAGATTTCAGATGTTCGATAAATGAACACGTTAATAAACAGTATTAATCATGCGAGAGCTTTTGTCGCGCGGCCATAAAAAAAGGGAGAACCCGATGGTTCCCCCCTTTTACAAAACAAAAACGAGCTAAAACATTAGACCAGTTCGATCACGTCGAAGTTAGCTTCAGCGCTGACGTCGGCATCGTAATCAACGCCTTGCAGGCCGAAACCAAACAGACGCAGGAACTCGTCCTTGTAACCCTGGTAATCGGTCAACTGATAGATGTTGTCATCATTCAGCTGTGACCAGATCACGCCACAGGTTTTCTGAACTTCATCACGCAGTTCCCAGTCATCCAGGCGCAGACGGTTTTTCTCGTCAGTTTCTGGCACTGAGTCGTTATACAGCTTGGTCGCGAACAGACGCTGGATCTGCTCGATAGTGCCTTCGTGGATCCCTTGCTCTTTCATGATTTTGAAGGAGATAGCGATATACAGTGGCATGACCGGAATAGCAGCAGAAGCCTGAGTAACCACGGATTTCAGAACCGCCACGTTGGCAGAACCGCCCTTGGCTTTCAGTTTCGCGTCGATAGCGTGAGCTGCGCGATCCAGATCTTCTTTCGCTTTGCCCAGCGTACCGTGCCAGTAGATTGGCCAGGTCAGCTCGGTACCGATGTAAGAGTAAGCAACGGACTTGGCGTTATCGGCCAGTACGCCAGCATCGGAAAGTGCGTTGATCCACAGTTCCCAGTCCTGACCACCCATTACCTGAATGGTATCGGCAATTTCTTGCTCATTGGCTGGTTCAACAACGGCGGTCACCAGTTTATCTTTGTTGGTGTCCAGTGCAGTTGATTCGTACGGTTCGCCGATAGGTTTCAGCGCTGAGCGTACCAGCTCGCCTGAGTCAGGCAGTTTACGTACAGGTGAAGCCAGTGAGTAAACTACCAGGTCAACCTGACCCAGATCTTCTTTAATCAGTTTGATAACGGTATCGCGACATTCGTTAGAAAACGCGTCGCCGTTAATGCTTTTTGAATACAAGCCTTCTTCTTTTGCTGCTTTGTCGAAAGCGGCAGAGTTATACCAGCCAGCTGAACCCGTTTTGCTTTCGCTGCCCGGTTTTTCGAAGAATACCCCAATGGTGGCAGCATCTGCACCAAACGCGGCATTAATTCTTGAGGCAAGCCCATAACCAGTGGAGGCACCAATGACCAGGACGCGTTTTGGTCCGTCTGTCAGTTTGCCTTTTGCTTTAACGTATGCAATTTGCTCACGCACGTTGGCTTCACAGCCGACTGGGTGAGTGGTCGTACAGATAAATCCACGAATTTTAGGTTTGATAATCATGACAAGGCTTATCTTGTTGGTTATTAATGGACGGTAATATTACCTTATTTTCTCGACAAGCTTAACACTCTGGTTTTGTATCAGAGCAAAATGTCGGGATAAAATTATAACGGAGAGTGTACGAGAGGGGAGAACTGAATGATAATTAAGCATTTATGGCTAATAGCACGGCGATGTCAGCCCGCGCTATCCAGTTTTCCCGGCAGAGTTCTTACCTGGGTGGTAAAAATTTATCTCGTGCCGGGAAACCCGTTATTCAATCATTACGACTGAGAAGACAGCACGCGTTCGGCCGGTTTTTTCTCATCGGTAGGGCGTTCCAGCGTCATGCGGTTCAGCTTAGAGGCAGTCAACAGCATCAGAATTGCAATCACACCGGTCGCAGCACCAATCTGCAGGAACACGTGGCTGTAGATAGCCAGTGAAGCGTGGGCATCATTGATGTTACCTGGAACCGCAGTCAATGCCGCAACTTTACCCGCGATAATCGCTGCAGCGGCAGTGGTCAGATACCATGAACCCATGATGAAGCCCATCAGACGCTGTGGAACCAGCTGTGCAACCATCGCCAGACCCAGGCCAGAGATCATCAGCTCGCCAATACTCTGCAACGCGTAGCTCAGCACCAGCCAGTTCACGGAAACAATACCGGCTTCGTTAGCGAAGCTTGCGCCCCAAGGCAGGACCAGGAAGGCCAGTGAACACAGCACCATACCAATCGCAAACTTGTGCGGCATCGGCATGCTTTTACCCAGCTTGGCGTAGATAGCGGCCAAAATCGGGCTAGCCAGCATGATCCAGAACGGGTTCAGCGCCTGATATTGTTCTGGCTGGAAATCGATACCCAGCAGGTGGTTATTCACGTTGTGGATAGCAAAGAAGTTCAGTGAAGTCGGCATCTGGCTATACAGCACGAAGAACACAATCGCTTCCAGCATCAGGATAAAAGCTACGATCATTTTACGACGAGCCAAACCGTGCAGAGAGAAAGTTTCTTTAGCAAAGATGCAGATGATACCCACTGAAACCACAGCCAGCGCCCAACGAGCGATTGACTGGTTGTGCAGCAAGAAGCTTGAAACGGCAACCAGCGCCGCGACGCCTACCAAAACCATCAGCAGTTTGCCGTAGTTCAGCGGTTTGAAGTCAGGCTTGGAGCCGTGATTTTTAACCCAGCGACGGCAGAAGATGAAGTTCACCAGCGTGATCAACATTCCCACAACGCTCAAAGAAAACGCGACGCCCCAGCCGTACTTGGCAGCCAGGTACGGGGTTGCCAGCATAGAGAAGAATGAACCGATGTTCACAGACATGTAGTACATGGTGAATGCGCCATCGAGACGCGGGTCATCTTTTTCGTAGCAGGTAGAAAGCAAAGAGGATGGATTTGCCTTAAATAAGCCACTGCCGACGGCGATAGTCGCCATGCCCATGTAAACCCAGAAAATATCATGCCCGGAATAAGCAACCTGGGCATAGCCCAAAGCCAGCACGATGGCACCGAGAACGATCACGCGCTTGGAGCCTAGCACTTTGTCGCCCAACCAGCCGCCGATCGCGACAAAGCCGTAAACCAGTGCACTAAAAGAAGAGAACAGGGTAATGGAATCGGCTTCGCTCAGGCCAAGCATTTTGACCAGGTAAACCGCCATGATCCCCTGCAAGCCGTAATAACCAAATCGCTCCCATAATTCGATGGAGAAAATAAGGTAGAACGCGCGAGGCTGTTTGAAAGCGTTCATGCTGACGCTTTCCTTGTTTGGAGTTGAGTTTGTATTTGACACTAAGACCTCTGTTTAATTCTGCTTATCCGGGGACAAGTAGCACATAAGTCGCGCAATAGCGCTCTTTGCATAGTTATTAGGATGTATGACGCGGGGTAATGTTCACTATCTTTAAGAATCAGGCAAGCTTTTTGTAATATCCCGTTACAGTTATCCTTGGGCGTCTGATTAAACCTTAATCGAATTGTTATACAGGATTAACAATTGTGTTTATTTAAATCGCTGAATTTATATCCTGATTAATAATCAGGCATTTATTTTCAGGTGTTAACCCCTGCTACAAGATTAATTATCAGAGTGATGAGGATAAATTATCGGAATTGGCTGAGAGTAAATCCTGTTTTTAAGGTTTTAATCAGAATTTTATAAATTAGCAAAGCGGATGATTTTGCAAGCGTTTTATCGGTGATGATTGTAATGTGATATTCGTCACTAATTAACACTAAATTTTAGATAGGAATTAACAACAGAACCAGAACAAGCGGTAAGAGTCAGCAGAGATGGTGGTTAAAAGGTCATCACAGGGTGATTTAACCTGCGATGACCTTTTAAACGATGGCTTATGCCAGGCGAGACTCGCCCAAAGTCTGAATGATTCGATTCAACCAGTTAAATAATGCGCTGCTCAATAAAATCTCTACGATTTGCGCATGTTGATAGCCAGCATCCAGTAACGGCTGCAGTGCGGCGGCGTCAAATTTTTCAGGGGCTTGGGTCAGCGTTTGCACAATTTTGACCAACGGTGCCAGGAAATCTACCGGATTATCACTATTCTGCTGGTCATCAAACAGCTGGTTGATGTGGCTGGCATCGCCACCGGTTTCAAGATAATAGCGACCGTGAATACCAGCGCAGAACAGGCAACCGTTGATACGCGATGTCGCGGCGGCGGCCCATTCTTTGAGCGAGGACTTTTCATTACCGTGCTGTTGCATGACGTGGGTAGTCACGGCCGACAGCGCTTCCAGCGTTGCCGCGTCTTGTGCCAGCAGCCGATAATAAGACGATTCTCGTGCATCGGGTGCGCAGAAGTCCAGCACATCTAACTGCTTCTGGCTGGCCTTTTTCAAATCGATTTCGGGCAGCAGCGATTGCCAGCGGCGTAGTTCAAGGGAAAAACCGCGCTGACGGGTGTCTTCTGCGCGTGGGAAGCCGGGTAAAACCGTGGCCGGACGTCCCGCCAGCGCATTAATTATCGCCAGCACTCGAGCCTGAAAACTGACAAAGCCGATAAGCTGGGTAAACAGCACAATATCCTGCGGACTAAGCCCGACGTCGCCGAGCTGGGCCAGCATCGATGGGTTGATCAGCGTCGGTTGGGTTGCCAGCAGGCGGGCATACTGTGCAAGATGAGTTTGTCGAATATTGCTTTCACGGGAGGCATCGGGACAGTTGAGCGGGGCCAGGCGAGCCGCGTAATGGCTACAAAGCGGCTGAATGCCGGTGACCTGCGCCACGGTAAGCGCGCTGCTCAAACGGTCATACAGTGACAGCGTCTGCTGGCGTGATAGCGAAACATTTTGGGGAAACAGCTTGTTGTAGCAAGTCTGCGCCGCAAACAGCAAACCATTGCGCTGGGTCAGCAAGCGGCGTAATGAAGGCTCTATCTTTTGTTCAAGTCCCAGAAGAAAACTGTCAGTGTCGTGAGTTTGACAGGGATCCAGAGGAGTATGCCGCTGTTGGCTGGTCTGAGTTTCGTGGTACCAACCATCAATCGCGGCCCGGCGCTGTTGTTCCATGATCGAGTCCTTTGCGTAGGGCAATTTCAGACTCTATCCTTGCCGATCGCTCACGCCAGATAAAATACTGTTAAGTGATAATTAATAGCGAAAAGGAATAGTTAAACACAAAAAAGGACGATTAAAGGATAAGGCAGGAAGAAGCGAATTGGCCAACGGGAGCCAATCCGCGAGTCAAACTGTCAGGCTTTGGCATCTCGACGCCAGGCATCGGCAGTCAGTGCTTCGCCAAAGTGGCTTGAAACCAGTCTCTTGGTCAGATCATGCAACGGTGCTGCTAATACTTCGGCGGTACTGCCGCGCTCAACGACTTCGCCGTTATGCATCACTAGCACCTGATCGCTAACGTGTTTCATCAGGCCAAGATGCTGCGTCACGTAAATGTAGGAAATTCCTTGTTTTTCCTGCAATTCCAGCATCATGTTGATGATCTGGGAGCGCATTGACATATCCAGCGACGCCAGCGCTTCGTCGGCCACAATGACCTTGGGTTGCAGGATCAAAGCACGTGCAAGCGCAACGCGTTGCACCTGCCCGGAGGCCAGCATGTGGGGATAATAATTGGCGTGATCCGGCAGAAGGCCCACCTGTCGCAGCGTTTGGTTAATGCGGATTTCGCGCTCAGGCGCTTCCATCGTGCTGGTCAAACGCAGTGGGGCCTCGAGGATCTGACCTATACGCTGACGAGGATTAAGCGATGTTGTCGGATCCTGAAATATCATGCGGATCATCTGACTGCGATGGCGATAATCGCCAAAGGTCAGGCTCTCGTTATCAATCAGAATTTCACCGCCGGTTGGCTCAATCATTCCTGCCAGCATTTTAGCCAGCGTCGATTTCCCAGAGCCATTTTCCCCGATAATTGCCAACGTCTGCCGAGATTTCAGCGTGAAATTTACCGGCTTCACCGCCTGTAAATTCATCTTGCGAAACAGGCCGGTGCGGTAGCGGAAGGTTTTGCACAGGTCTCTGACTTCAAGCAGCGTCTCGGCCATCATTGCTCCTCCATATTCAGTGGGAAGTGGCAGGCATAGGCGTGAGTCTTGGCGAGACGCAGGCGCGGGGTTTCAATGCATTTTTTTTGTGCGTAGGGGCAGCGTGGCCCCAGGCGACAGCCAATAGGCAGATGCTCAAGGGACGGGATCGCGCCGGGCAGGGTATTAAGGCGGCTTTTATGCGGCAGCGAGCGGCCGAAATCAGGCATCGCGCGGATTAATGCCTGCGTATAGGGGTGATGCGGCGCGGCAAGCAGGTCTTCGACCATCGCGCTTTCCACCGTTTGCCCGCAATACAGCACATTCACGCGATTGGCCCACTTGCTCATCATTTGCAAGTCATGGCTTATCAGCAAAATTGTGGTGCCATTGTTCTGATTGAGACGCGCCAGCAGGCGGAAAATCTGTGCCTGAGTGGTTGGCTCCATGGCGTTGGTGGGTTCGTCGGCAATCAGCAGTCGCGGCTGGTTGGCTAACGCGATGGCGATCATCACTTTTTGACATTCCCCCTCGGTCAGCTCATACGGGAAACTGGCCATGATGTCTTTGTGATCTTTGATGCCTACGCGGTGCAGAAGCTCGATAGCACGGCGTTTACGCCAGCCAACACGTTGATACCATTCGCCTTTATAGGTCCAGCCGGGGATCGCCTGGATCAGCTGCTTGCCGATGCTCTCAGAAGGATCCAGACAGGATTGCGGTTCCTGGAAAATCATTGAAATATTGTGGCCGATCAGCTTGCGGCGTTCGCGTGGGCTGAGCTGTAGCAGGTCGATATCATCGAAACGCATGCGGTCCGCGGTGACGCGCCAGTTATCTTTGGTAACACCACAAATTGCCTTGGCGATCAGACTCTTGCCTGAGCCAGATTCGCCGACCAGTCCACGAACTTCACCCGCGGTCAGCGTGATGCTGACGCGATCGACGGCCTTGACGGGGCCGTCTGAGGTCATAAATTCGATGGTCAGATTGCGAATATCCAGTAATGGCATTATTTCACCCCTGCAATAATCGCGCGGCGCACGCCATCGCCTAACAGATTGATTATCAATACGCTAATCAGGATAGCGGCACCGGGAAGCATCACCGTCCAGGGGGCCACGTAAACCAGCTCAAGCGAGTCTCCAAGCATCGCGCCCCACTCTGGAGAAGGCAGCTGTGCGCCCAAATCCAGAAAACCGAGTGCGGCAATATCCATAATGGCCATCGATAGCCCACGAGTAAACTCGGTGACCAGCACCACGATGATATTTGGAAACACCGCATAGCGCAGAATTTGTAGCGTTGTCGCGCCATCAAGTCGCACTGCCACCACATACTCTTTTTCCATTTCATCATGTACCGCGACATACAGCGTGCGTGCCATGCGAGGGATCAGCGCCATCCACACTGCCAGATAGGCATGTTCAAGTTTTGGCCCGATAAAGGCGACCACCACAATCGCCAGCAGCAGCGAGGGTATCGACAGCAAAGTGTCGAGAATATGGTTAAGCACGGCTGAACGCAGCCCACGAGTACAGCCGGACAGTACGCCGATAATCAGCGCGCAAAAAGCGGCTCCCACGGTAACCAGAATCGCGCCACCAATAGTTGGTGCTGCCCCGCTAAGAATACGACTAAGCAGGTCACGGCCCAAGTCGTCAGTGCCGAGGAAGAAAGATACGTCGCCATAGCGCGACCAGGAAGGCGGTAACAGCTGATAGCCCAAAAATTGCTGATCGAGCTGATAGGGGGCTAACAGGCCGCCAAACAGGCAAAGGAAAACCAGTGCCAGCACGCCGTAGAAACCAATCATCGACAGGCTATCGCGGTAAAAGATTCGCCAGGTGTAGCGTAGCGGGCTTGGCACCTGTTTTTCGCTGTAGACGTTATCTAAGGGCATACTTTATCACTTTAAGATTATTTATCACGATTGACTCCGAGTTAAAAAATTCATCCATTTCATAATCTTAACTCACATTTTCGCTTTACCATGTTTTAATTGTTTTTAATGTGTATGGCTTCTATTTACAACTTTTGTGTACACTCATGTGTATATAAAAATTGGAGTATACACATTGCTTACGGATACCAAGTTGAGGAAGGCGCACGGAAAGCGGCGCGATAAAGTCGAGGTCTTATCTGATTCCCATGGCTTAAACGTGAGGCTAGCTCAGTCAGGTAGCGTAACATTCTTTTATAGATATCGCTGGGAGGATAAGCCCGTTCAATTAAACATAGGGGATTATCCTTCTATATCACTACTACAAGCAAGGGAACGGCGGCAGCAATTTCGCGCCTGGATTATTGACGGCTATGATCCTCGTCGCCAGGTTGCGCTAGAAAGAACGCAAAAAGTGGAAGCTTTAACTGTAGAGGAAGCCTTTAATTATTGGGAAAATTTCTACGCTAAGCCTGAAGGTTTGGTAAAAATCCCACAGAACCGGCGCACTTATGAAAACCACGTAAAGCCCATACTAGGCAATATGGTTGTTAACCAAACGACTAAAGCCCATTGGCTAGGGCTCTTTGATGGTATGGGCAGAAGAGTGGTGACAGGGGATGTGTTAGTTTTAATGCAGCGTGCATTCAGGTTTTGTTCGAATCGCGGCGTTATAGATTTTAACCCGTTGGCTCAGCTTCGCAGATCTGATGTAGGAATGACTGCGGCCATGAAGGAAAGGAAACTTTCTGATGACGAATTAAAGGTTGTTTGGGAGGCGTTAGAGGATATGCCAGCGCGCCAGCAGCTAGTCGTCAAGTTCTTAATAATGACCGGATGCCGAAGCACTGAAATCAGATCTTCAAAATGGGAATGGTTCGACTTTAAAGCCAGGACTTGGACCGTGCCAGCTAGCGAATATAAAACCGGGAAAACAGTAAGGCGGGCATTACCATCGGCGGCGATACATTTACTGAAAGAATATCAAGAAAACTCTGTGACTAAGCATGTGCTAACGCTCAGTCGTTACAAAGGCCCAGAGGATGATAGGCCGCCTGTTCAACCTAACATAGCGTTATTTTCAGCCCAGATTATTAAAAAGACCGGTATGAAACTCTGGTCACTTCATGATCTGAGGAGAACTGTTGCTACACGCTTATCAGAGTTAGGCGCGCCGCCGCATGCTATTGAAAAATTGCTAGGGCATCAGATGGGCGGCGTTATGGCACGATACAACCTTCATGATTACCTTGATGATCAGCATCACTGGTTAAGTGTCTGGATTAATCACCTTGAGAGTATAATTGGCCGACCGCTGGATCCGCGTTAACTTCCTCCTCCCACTTCAATAATTCTGATTTTCTCCAGCGTTTAGGACTGCCGCTAATTATAGGTTTCGGGAATGGCCGCCTGAAACTGTTGGGCATCCTGGCTGGAGTGCTCCAAAAATATAACGTGCTTCGTGAAATTTTATACCTGCTCAGGACTTCATGAGTAAGAAGGATTTCTTCATTATTTTGAATGAACATTTTGTTGCTCCACAATGTTGACCCGCTGCAACGGGTATGAAAAAGGCCACCGTTAGTGGCCTAACTAGTATTTTCAGTATTAAACTGATATTAGATGGCTGGCCTAGGTCTAAATCCGGCAATTATTAAATCAACACTTTCAGATATCTCTTGTTCGTTAGCCTCTTCCCCGATAGCTATATAGTATTCTAAACCATCACATCTTGAACGATGTCTGCGAACGTCGAATATTACTGGACCGAGAATCCTTATTCGAAGGTTGTTATTAGCCATGGCATGATGTGCAATATTTCCTACTGCGGGTTCCAGTGCCACTGTATCCTCTCCGTTGTATTCAGTGTCACGTAATACTCCGTCATGACCATATCCAAAAACAATGAAATCACAATTCATCAGTATCTGTCCTCTTAAGTTGATTTTTCCAAACTTCTAAGGGCTAACTTTAATAATCCGGTAATAAGCCACCCCTCAATAAAGCATACTAAAGAATGCAATGTTTTTAGCTATTTCAATTGGTTAAGGAGATAGTGATAAAGTTTAAGATAGGGCGCATAATGAAATTTTCTATAAAAGTATCCCCGTGCTATGAAGTGAAATACTGAATAGCTTCATCTGTCTCTATTCTCAGTTTCCAATCTTCGAGATCAAAGTTTAAATCACTCTTTTTATGAATGCTGGGTTTTTTTTCATTAATACTTTTAGTTGCTTGATAAGGTAATTTATTAATAAAAAACAATTTAAGTCTCTTTTCAGATTCGTCATCCGATTTATAAGTAATAATTAAATGTTTTCCGTTGCAAATTGCTCTGCAAATATTTGATTTTTGTTCTATTTTTACATCACATATTCTTTGAGTTCCTATACATTCGTACATTCTCATAGCTTCAGATGCTAATAGGTCAATGCACCTCTGTTCTCTTCGCTCTCTTTCGATGCTCTCAGCAGCTTTTTTGCTAATTTTTGCCGAAAAAGCAGATGAAAGCGCAGCAACTGCGGAGAAACAAGATATTGAAAAATTAGCCCAATCGCCAGCATGCCAACTCATAGAAACCTCTTAAGAAGTTAATTTTTTAATTTATACCAATCAATTAAATTGGCATGAAATCCCTATGTAATTAATTTATTAACAGTACATTTCTACTCGAATAAAGCAAGTTCATCCTAAGTATTCTGTGTATATTGGCCATCAGATTGATCCTTCATAACCAGGCGGCCAGCCATCAGCGCCTCTTTGATAGCGTTGAACTCCCAGCAGTAAATATTGGCATCTACGTAGATTCGCAGTCCTTCACGATAATCGTGCTTTTTGCGCTTAATGAATGCTTCAGCGCCTTCACGGGTGAAATGGCTATTAACGTATTCCCATTCCTCGCTATATCCGGTGACGGTGTGATTTTCTAACTCCCCCAACACGTGCCACTGGTCGTACTCATCAGCGTGCATAAATTTCTTATCGCACCACTCTTGAGAAGCTTTGTTCAATACTGCTTTTTGTTCGCGCTCGCAGTCATCCCAATACTCTTTCGGGGAAAACCACTGGCAGTCGTCAAGGTAAACCAGCTTTTCTGGGGCATAGTCCAGATCAATTCCGGTGATGAGGCGCTTTCGTTCAACAATGAAAATTGCATCAGCTGTGCAGTGGTCGTTTACACCTTTACCTTGGCAGTGATATTTCAGTCGCTCAACGAAATCAGCAAAAGTTTCAGGTGTCAGTTTGTCGCCGCTTGCGATGCTTTGCTTTGCTGCATCCTTCATGGCTTCACCCCACGCAACCCTGGCTCATTTTCAAGCTTGCCTTCTAACTGATCTGCATGAGCCATCAAAGCAAAGTGAATCCTTCCCTCGTGCTTGTCTTCTGCATTAAGCACACTGGCGAAATCACGGAGAGCATTAGCTTGTATAGAGGCGATAGCAGCATCGATGGCTGCACCAACGGGGATGCCCATACGCTTCAATGTTGGCGTATTAATATAGTCGGCTCGCATTGCCGCACACTCAGCCGCCAACTTGTCTAGTTCCGCTTCTGCTTGTGCCAGTTTCTGGGCTGGGGTTAACCCATTTACGCGTTGCATGGTGACATTCAACTGGCCTAACTCATGATGCTGAAAAACTAACTCAAGATAATTAATTGCCCCTGAGTGTTTGAACTGTTCGGCATAAGCATTTGCCATCAGTTGGATAAAACCTCCCGAGAATGAGAAGCTAAAGCCTCCGTCCTCAGTTGGTTCTGCTTTATTAAGCTTTACTTCGCCCGCAAGAATTTCCCCAATATCCTTTCCATAAATGCGTTCGGTTTCTATTCCTGCAAAAGCATTCACACATGCCACAATTCTTTGAGTGTTGGCTGAGGCTTCCCCGGCAGAGAGGTGTTCTGCTGCCCGCAATATCACAACCCCATCATCACCAGTCACTAAAGCGCCGCATTCATGCCAAATACCAGGGGTAAAGTTTTCATGTTTAGTGGTCATGCTGACTCCTTTTTTAATTTCTTTAATTCTGCGTTAAACACTGCTTCATCAACCCAGATAATCAGCCCAACTTTATTAGTGCCGGCCAGTTCCCCAACTGCAGTGACTGCATCAGTTTTAAAAGAGATAGTGGAGTGGGCTTTAGCGGTGCGGATGCTGGTGATAGCGTGGTTTAGGATTTGGTAGTTAATGCGATCGTTACCGATAGCTTTGATGAGTTGGGATATGCCAATTTTCATGGGCACCTCACAAACGCATAGGCATGACGATGACAGAGGCTTTACCAGTAGGGCCCTGAACATCAATCTGAGCAGATCCTTCAGGGCCACTCGGCTTAATGGCTATACCTGACCACTTACGATTATAAAGCTTCGCTAATTTCTCCACGTCGCCGAGATAACCGGCATTAAAACCAATCTCATGAACTGCAACGTTTTGCTTAGGTAAAACGCATTTGTAGTCCGGATATTTTCCATCGACCAGTTCAGCGAGTGCCAGGCCGACTTTTCTATTTAAACTATCCAGGTAAGTCACTACGCCGGATTCGGTATCAATCTTAAGGTGATCAAAACCAATGAAGCGAGGACCAGTAATTCTTACGATGATGTTTTCTGTTAAACCTTCAGTTTCATGTTCACCAATAAACATCCTGTGACCGTCAGTGCTAACTAATTTCTTATCTGGGGTGAAGCAGATCCCGCATAAGTAATAACGCGGATCTTTCTTAGCCATGAAAATCATGGCGCCGAGAATTGCTTGTTTGGATGCAGTAAGGATCATGCTGTCACCTTTCTAAGTGAGGGAGCCGGAATTGTGTTGCCATCGTTCATCATGTATGCGGTCGCCATCTGTTCAGCGTCTCCCATAGCATCGTGAAGGGCGTTGTGCTTAACCATTGGGAAACAAGGCTGGTGGTCTTTGATGTAGCCCTTGCCGCCCCGCACCATCGCATCAATGTAGGTTCTGATGTCGCGTTTGCCGTTATATTTCCAGGGACACTCGATCCCTACTGAGCGGTAAGCGTCTTCTAAAATTGAGCCGTCAAAGTCTGTACCGCGAAAGAAGATCCGTGCGTCTGGATGCATCGCAATCCACTGCTTTAACTCGAGTAAGGCAGCGCCTATCCCAGTCCTTTTACCCGCTAACGCTTCATGGGCTTCTTCACCTTGTTTTTTCCACCATTGCTGAGTTTGAACAGCAACTGTTCTGCCTGACATCAATTGGTCAAAAGAATCAATGCGGCGATAGAAGGCGAACTGCGAGTTGTCTTGCAGCTCAGTGTCTTTTGACACATCCATAATGGCCTGCTGCGTTGCATTCAGATCGGATACGTCAAAAGCAAAAGCGCCAATCGAGAGGATCAGCGCCGTGGTGGTTACATCCATCGTTTCTGTATCGATGGCGATTGCGTTCACTGTCATGGTTATCTCCACAATGCCTGTCTGCAAACAGGTTAATACGGTTTAACTTCGTCCCATCGCTTAAGGAACTGGGCGCGGGCCTGAGCGGGGTTTAGCGGGCATATCGTTTGAATGCACGGCTCGACACCTTCAAGGATCGGCCATTCGGTGCCGTCATAAAGTTCAAAGTCTCGGCGCTCGGTGGTCAGCATGATCAAGTCAGCTTTTTTAACCTCAGGACTCATTACCAGCGGTATGCAGTATTTGAGGCGTATGACTTTATCCAGCCGGGCTTCTACTCGTTTGTAGTCGGGCAGCAGCAGCTTTAGCGGCGCGGGAATGTCTTTGCAAAATGCCTCAGTGGCATCGTGCAGTAGGGCTTCCCATGCGAGGTGCGGAGGCACCAGGTAACTGGCTAAGACGGAGTGCTGGGCCACGCTGTAGAACTGCGGGATTTGCCCGTTAAAACGGCACTCATGAGACAGGCCCTGAGCGATGCTGTCTTTGTCGAAAACGTGAGGGTCTGGCGCGGTGTAATCGAGATACTTACCAGAAAAGGTGGCAATACGGGTCATAAAAATCTCCACAATGAAAATGACGCCTGCAAGCGCCGGTAACACTTCACGAAGCCACCCGGGGCAGGGTGACTTTAGGTAGTGCTACTGAGGATTTATTGCTTTTTCAGATGGCTTGTAACTAAGGAGAACGCAGAGTGTATTAACGATATTGGTTAGCTGCAGTGTGGCTATCGTCGCTTCATGCCGCCAGCGCCAGGCGATATCTTCGGCATCTTCTTCGTCAGTATCTAGCGCGTCGCGTAGGTCTATGCGTTTGAAATGGAAATTTTCAGTAAGCAAGAATGAAACGTCAGCCATGTAAAGCTTTATCAGGTCAACGACATACCCCACTGATAGATTTTCCTGCAGTTCGTCGGCGATACTTTCCACATCAGTCTGATATCTAATGATTTCCTTCTGATCAGACTTACGGGATAACTGAATGAAATCACCGACGCCAAACCCCTGGAACACAGTTCTGTCACCGTCGAGAGAGGATTTAAGCTTGGTCGTAAGACCGTGTTTGATATCACTGATATGGATCGTTTCTGTCTTAACCGAGCCGACAGCCTTGATTAAATAAGATACCAGAAGGCTTGCGAAAGGTTTACTGCCAGTGGTGACGATTAAAAGGTTACTTTCGATGCTGTAATAAGCGTTGATAATGGTCGTTTTTACAAATGCCTGCTTCACAAGTTCCGTAATGACTGCATCGCGAAGATCCCGAACCTCAGCTCGTTTCAATTTAAGCCCCAGATTTCTTTCCATATTAGCCCGACGCTCTGCTAATTTTTTGGAAATAACCTTAGGTGGAAGGATCTTTTCGTCAATCCTCAGCGATACCGACAACCCACCCTGATAGGGAGTTACCAACTCATTAGTTATGGAATTTGGAACAAAACCTGCTCGGCGCACATCTGTCTCACTTAGGTCAGTAAACGGTACCTCGTTGAGGTGTTCGGCGAGAGCGTTGAGATCTGGCAAAGAGGCTTTGTACACGATAGCGTTTTTGATTGGCGCTAATTTCATCATTTATTCTCCACAGGCAAAAAAAAGCACCAGGCTTCTGCAAAAGACTGGTGCTGGTCGGTTATCCACATAGAGAAGGGGTCAACGGGGCTTATACTGTACAAAGGTTTAAGGATTAACCGGAGACCCCTTCTCTATGTGAATGCCACACTAACGCAGTGGCCTCGGTTCTGTTTAACGTCACACCTGAACTCAGGGACATCACTCGCCGTTTTTATGTGGGGTTTTGCCCATTGGGTTACCCCATGCCACACGACTCTGGATTTAGAAGTGGCGGCGGTAATCGAAACCGCAAGCGGGTAGGTAGCCCGCCCATCACCTGATGCTTACACCACAACAGGTAAGTGCCTTCGGGAAGACACTTAACGATTGCGATTAGTCTTTCCAGGTCAAAGCTTTAACCGCCCACATCTGCGCGGTTTGCAATTCAGTGATTCCCACTGAAGCAAGGCGTTTAGCTTCAGAAGATTCGCTGGTAGATCGCAGTTCATGCAACTGGTCGATTGCATCAGCAAAGCGTTGTTTGCAGACATCAACAGCACTTTCCTGAGACGGATTGAATCGAATGCCTACCGCTTTCTGTCCGAACGTTAATTCACTCATTTAAACCTCATCGTTGAGTTAGGTGGTGTTTTGTGCCGTATCTTCCGGCTGTCAAACCTGATCGCCGTAGCGGTTAACTGCTCGTAAGGACACAAAATGCCTCGGCTACATCATTTCCTGTTCTCTGGCGTGACACCCAGGTGTGGTCGGGTGAAGGAACTACGCCAGCAGGTTTGGGACCGCCACATGATGCGCTGGCGGTACCGGTTACGTTTATCCGGTGTCTTGCGACCGATTGGCCCTAAGGTAAAGGGGTAAGTTGTGGTGGCCGGTGCTGAGATATTCCGGCATGTGTTGGTCAGGTTTTGCTTTTGCGTGTTTCACTCACTCATGACAACCTTCACACTAGCTATCGACCACTTAGCGCATCAGCCTGCGCATTCACCACAATCAAAAAGAGCGGTCCGCCTGCACCATGTTTTGCCCAGCCCGATCGGGATTCGGTTTTTTGTACTGGTCGCAGAATTCAGTTTTTCACGCCCGCGCTCTTTGATTGTGGTGCTGTCTCTCCAACTGTCACCCTTATCGTGTTACTGGACCCCCTCACATCAGGATCCGGATAGACGACACTCA
>CAWUIY010000040.1:0-22024 GCA_963922555.1 uncultured Serratia sp.
GTTGATTTAGCATCTTCCATATTCTTGTGAAGGTAAGTATAAAACCAACAGGATTATATGACTGTGCAGAAATCAGAGAGTTATGGCAAATAAACCCATGTTTTTCGAGGCGTGATTTAATTTCATCCCCCTCATAGTGGCAGATAACATGAACCTCATAACCCGCATCCTTAGCAGCCAATGCGCGCTCAACCCAATGCAACTCAAAATACCAATCCGAATTGATCAGGTAACAAACTTTTTTCATCAAAACCACCAACTAGTGTTTTTTGCCGGTTTTATTGGATAAGCCGTCAGTGATCCCTTTAAGAACGAAGCAAAGATAACTCAGTTTCTGTTCCTGCTTAATGCTTAAAACGAGATACTTCAACACTCTAATCATGATAGCTGGCGTCGAATAAGCCCGAAGCGAACGAGAAAGATGGCGAGCCAAAAAGAGATTGCGAACTAAATAGTAGACTTTCCAGGTGGGTGAAATCGTTTTTACGCCAACGGGAATATCATGTTTAAACACGATTTCAGGCGAATAGCGAATTCTGATGCCTTTATCGGTTAGCGCTTTAGATAAATAAAGATCGTCATAATAGATAAATAGCTCCGGGTAAATGCTATTCATGTTATCAACCAGGACCCGTTTGTCGATAATCAAGCCGACGAATGAAAAGCTGGCGACGATCTGACTGCGATGTTCATTCGGCAAGAAACGTTGTGGTGAACGAATATAGCCAAGGGTTTGAGCAAATGTTGACGGGAATTTGGCATAAGGGACGTTCATCTTGCACAAATTGCCGTCCAAATCTTCAACCCGGCAACAATAGGCCTGAAATTCATCGCTTTTAATAGCAGCAAAGTTTTCAAGCAAATTGACCGGAGGATAAGCGTCGTCATCATAAAGCACGACAAAATCAGCATCAACCTGCTGGTCAATGTATTGAATGCCGGCCTTGAAGCCACCAGCACCTCCGATGTTATCTTGCAGTGTGATAACTTTGAGGCGCGAGTCAGTGATATCCGCTAACCACTCGGCGGTATTATCGGTTGAAGCATTGTTGACTATAATGATGTCGGTAAAATTAAGGGCAGCTGACGCTGCCCAACATTTTTTTAGCTTTTCTAGTCGATTAAAGGTGACTATCAGCGCTACCAATTTCATTTTACGTCAACCGTAAATACCGGCATAACTGTGTCTGCTGTAGCGGATTGCAGGTAAATATCGGCCGTTTTCAATGCTTCAGCAATGGTCACGTCCATATCTAAATAGCGATAAGTCCCGAGACGACCAATAAAGGTAATGTCTTGTTCCTTATTAGCTAATTCCAGATATTTATCCAACAGCGCAATTTCGCCAACCTGGCGGATAGGGTAGTAAGGAATGTCGTTTTCCTCACAGCTGCGGCTATATTCTTTATAACATACAGATTTCTCATGGCTTTCCCATGGAGAGAAATATTTGTGTTCGGTGATGCGTGTATAAGGAACACTCTGCTCGCAGTAGTTCATTACTGCCGTCCCCTGGTAATCACCTTCGACAGTAAATTTATCGAAATCGAGGGTGCGATACCCCAGACGACCAAACTTATAATCGTAAAATGAGTCGAGCGCACCGCTATAAAACACGTGGTCATAGTTTTCACGTTCAGCCACATCGAAATCAGTGTTTAGCTCAACCGTGATATTTGGATGATTTGCAATTTTCTCAACCATATCCGTGTAGCCATCTTTAGGCATACCCTGGAATTTGTGATTAAAATAGTTGTCATCGTAATTAAAACGAACCGGCAGACGTTTCAAGATAGATGCAGGCAATTCAGTCGGTGACATGCCCCACTGCTTAATGGTGTAGCCTTTGAAGAAAGCTTCATAAAGCTCTTTACCCACAAAGCGCAACGCCTGCTCTTCAAAAGTTTTAGGATCACTGATACTTGAGTCACCCTTCTCTTCAATCAGCTGTTTCGCTTCGTTTGGCGAACAGGTTTTGTTGAAGAATTGATTAATGGTATGCAGATTAATCGGCAGAGAGAAAACACGGCCGCCGTAAGTCGCTTTCACACGATTAACGTAAGGCATCATGGTTGAAAATTCATTAACGAAGTTCCAAACCATTTCATTGTCAGTGTGGAAGATGTGCGGCCCATAAGTGTGAACCATTACCTGGCTCTCTTCGTCACGCGCATCGTAACAGTTACCGGCAATATGAGAGCGCTTATCGATAATACGGACTTTATGACCTTGCTCTGCCAGTTTACGACCGATTACCACGCCGGAGAAACCAGCACCGACTATCAATACATTTTTATTCGTCATTTATAACTCTCTCACTTAACCTAAAACGATGCGTCTAATTTTATAGTACAGCTTGCTAATAGAACTTCTGCGCGTGGAACCGATCGGTGCAAATCGATTGAAATGCGGCATCAATTTACGTTTAATTTTAGTCTGAAGTAAAACATTTGGCATCGGCATCGCCGGGTCGGAACTTATCTTTCCATGAGACAGCAAGCGCTCATAAACGTCCTTTTCCCACGGCGTATTGTGGACGTTCTTCAGGAAGTTATCGAAGAAGTCGACGTTAGCAGTATTCCACGGCTTATTCTCACCTGCGTAGTGAATCATCTTTGGATGCATACGAGCTTCGAGGAAACTCATATAGGTAGAGAACTTCAGATTTGGGAAGAAGTCGTCGGTATTACCGTTACCATGATAGACATTCCAGCACAATGGCAGATAATGCACGCGATCATAGAACACTTTGTTCATAATATCCTGGTCCAGGAACCAGTAGACCTGCCCGATCATGCTTTCCATCAGCTTGGCGAAAGTATTCTCTATATTCATTTGATCGACATTGAAGAGAATAATACCGGCCTGGAAATACTTATCTGGATCTTTCATCTGTAGACGCGTTTTAAGATACTGTGATGCAGTTTGAACACCCGTTTCGGACTGTGCAATGGCGTTAAACTTCACAAACCCTTCCATCACGATATCTTTAACAGCAGCGACCAAATTGTCACCAATATCGAGTTCGAGCACTTCAGCAACGTCACTTTCTACTACCGTATCGGCATCAATGAACAAGACACGAGGAAAGTTTTTAAATAACTGAGGAATAAACAGGCGCGCATAGGTTGCAGCACTAAAGTGCGCACGCGTATAAACGCCTTTAAGCTCAGTAAAAGCATTCACGTCAAAGAAACGAATGTTCACATTCGACTTATCTTTAACGAGATCTTTTAGACGACCTTTATTGCGCTGCGACACCCCATTCTCAAGAATAACAATGTCATAGTTTTTATCAGGATTGCTATTACGTGCGATTGAATTAATCAGCGCACCGCCACTCATGGCGTAGTTATCATCGAAACAGATGACAACGGGCACGGCATTACTTTCATAGTAAGGCTGTAGTAAGCCGTTAAAAGTTTCCTGAGCGATAAATGTACGCTGAACTTCCTTCATCTTCAGAGGGGAAACCGAAGACTTATAAATAATAAAGATATTAAATAGTCGCTCAGAAATATGGCCAATTACCCTTTTTTCTTGCGCATTATAATTATCAAAGGATATTGCATGTTCAAGCTCGCTCATGATACCAAACAGCCAGGCTGAATATTCAGCAAAAAGCTTATGGTTCATGACGTACATATTGGTGTAATAACCATCGGTAGCGGCATTAAATTCTTTTACCGCCTGGTAATATTCTGGATGCTGTTTCAATAATACGTCGATAGCTGCCTGATAGTCTCGGATATGCAGGTAGTTCGAAATTTTATAATGATCGTAGTTATTTTTACTGCCAGCGGCCCTAACGTCCCATTTTTTTGGCAGTAAAATATCATAACCTTCGATGCAAGAAGCAATTGCGGCATCATTGAGGCCGAACATTTCTTCATATTCTGCCGTGATCTCTGGGTAATTCACCACACCCCAGTTATCTTCAGCTTTATTCTGATCTGCCGAGAAATTCAGATGACGGCGATAATGCATAAAACCAACGAAGTCGGATGGTTCGGCATTTTTCCAAACCCAATAGTGCGCGGTCAGCTCGCAGTAGAAAGGATTTTTGAAAGAGATATTGTCGCCAGTATCGTCACCTGCACAGCCGATTTCATTAAAGCTGTTAGCTTTACCCACGTGGATTGGCTTAATGATGTTGCTGGACAAAAAAGCACTTGGCTTGTGGTGACAGGTATAAATTGTGATTTGTTTCATTCAATAGTCCGAATATATCGAATTAATAGTAATAAATTAAGCCATAGCTTCTTTGTAGCTGGCGATGACCTCATGTGCCTCGCCAATTTGCTTCAATCTATGATTCTCAATCCATATAACTTTGTCACATACCTTTTCAACGTCGGACAGATTGTGACTTACGAACAGGATAGTAACACCTTTTCTTTTGAAATCTTCGATGGTGTTGATACATTTGCGTTGGAATGCAATGTCACCTACGGCCAAGACTTCATCAATGATTAATATGTCTGGGTCAACCTGACTGATCACAGAAAAGCCCAGCTTTGCCAACATTCCGCTTGAATAAACGCGAATTGGCTCATCGATAAACTCCCCAAGTTCAGAGAATTCAACGATTTTGTCCATTCTTTCCTTGAGTTCTTTCCTGCGCAGCCCAAGCAAAACAGCATTCAGCCTGATGTTTTCACGACCGGTTAATTCTGGGTGGAAACCACCGCCTAATTCCAGCATTGAGGCTACGCGGCCCGTCACTTTTACCTGACCTGATGATGGTTTCATGACACCCGCCACAAGACCCAGGGAAGTACTTTTGCCCGCACCGTTACGGCCAATCAGTGCAACGGACTCACCTTTCATTACGCTAAAATTAATATCCTCAATCGCGAGATAGCTTCTGCCTGTCAACAGGCTCAATGCTCGTTTCGGATTAAAGATCAGTTCCTTAATGCCAGAACCAATATGATGGTAAAGCGGATAGCGCTTAGTCACGTTTACGAATTCAATAACTGCACTCATTATAGTATCTCTGCAAATCTGTATTTTAATTTGTTAAATACATAGGAACCGATGAGAAGTGAAATAACCGCATAACCATAAAGCATGAAAACTTCGTGGTAATTAATCACACCTTCCATGAACAGACTTCTCCAGCTGAGGATCATATTCGCGAGCGGATTATACTCAATTAAAAAATGATACTTCTCAGGGATCATATCGCCCGCATAAAGAATCGGAGTGCAGTAGAACAACAACATAATGCCAAGGGTAATAAATCTTTCAAGATCTCGGAAGAAAAGATTGAGCGTCGAGAGCGTTAGCGCAATGCCAAGGGTAAAGGCCATTTGTGCAATACCAATCAGTGGCACGCCCCAAATCCAGTCCCATGATGGCGTCATCCCATAAATCAGTAAGAAGACAATAATAACTGGAATAGTACAAAGGAAATGCAGACATTCCATCAGAACATTGCTAAATGGAATAATGGAACGCGGAAAAACTGTCTTCTTAATAATCTGCGCGTTGGCGATAAAGGAAAACAAAGAGTTCGATGTCGAACTAGCAAACCACTGCCATGGAAATAAACCAGAAATAATAAATACGGTATAGTTCGGGATCTGAACGCGCATGATCAATTTAAAAATGAAATAATAGATCATCGCAAAGAGTAAGGGGTTAGCAATAGACCACAAATACCCAAAAAAACTGCTTTTATATCTAACTTTTAATTCTTTCTCGGTTATGACCGTAGCCAAATCGAGAAGGTAACCTAGACTATACTTCATATAACTCTCTGCTTTTATTGAAATTTTCCCTGCACGACCGGGTGCGTCATAGTAAAAAAACGCTATTCCTTGGTCCACGTATCAGGATTAATTTTTTCAGTTGACCACGCTACCGCCCCTGGCCTTTCGGTAACCAGAGTACGCTGCAAAAAGAGTGCCTTCGAGCCAATGTAAATCCTGCTTGAAAGTCGAGCAGTTGTTATAACTACCTTGAGTTAATCGGGATAGCCAGCCATAAACAACGGCTAATCTACCCATACTTGCAAAATATCGCTCTAAGAATCTCCCGAGAACTCGCCGTTCGCGGCGGTTAAGCCAATAACGCGATAATTCATATCGACTTTTTAGTCTGGAAATGATGGCGAGCGGTTAAAAAAAACCTGTCGATAAAGCGTTAAGTCATTTGTTTTGCGCGTGTATTATATAACATCGGTGAGCGATTATGGAGATGTTACTTGTTTTTATGTCAGTTTTGGTAAGGATCTGTCCAAGAGGTGTTTTCTAATACTGCCATTAACAATGACCGTATCGATTCTAAGGCAGGCAGAATCAATTAACAAAAAAGCACCGCTTTCGCACGGTGCTTTCTCGTTGTTAAACAATATCTTCAAGAGATTATTTGTTTACAAACTCTTTCAGCCACTCTTCGAACGCTGCACCCGTGCTCTTATGACGGATACCGTGTTCCACGAAGGCTTTCATATAACCCAGCTTGTCACCACAGTCGTGTGAACGACCGGTCATGGTAAATGCCTCAACGGTTTCATTTTTCATCAGCAGCGCGATAGCGTCAGTCAGCTGAATTTCGTTACCCGCACCGTATGGGGTGACTTCCAGAAGAGGCCAGATGTCTTGGTTGAAGACATAGCGCCCTACTACAGCCAGGTTTGAAGGAGCATCTTTACGCTCAGGCTTCTCAACGATAGCTTTCATCGGAATGCTTTTGCCTGGCTCGCCTTCAACGCCATTACAGTCAACTACACCGTATTTAGACACGTCTTCTTCTGGCACTTCTTCAACCATCACCTGGCTATGACCCGTTTCATCGAAACGCTTCAGCATAGCTGCAAGGTTATCTTTACGCAGATCGCAGGACATATCGTCCATCAAAACGTCCGGCAGAAGTACAGCAAAAGGGGCGTCGCCGATCAGTGGGCGAGCACACAGAACGGCGTGACCCAGACCTTTGGACTGGCCCTGACGCACGTTCATGATGGTTACGCCTTTCGGGCAGATAGACTGGATCTCTTCCAGCAGCTGGCGCTTGACACGTGACTCCAACATGCTTTCGAGTTCGAAAGAGGTGTCGAAATGGTTTTCGATAGCATTTTTGGAGGAGTGAGTAACCAGAATGATTTCTTTGATGCCAGCGGCAGCGCATTCATTAACGATGTACTGAATCAGAGGCTTGTCGACGATTGGCAACATTTCTTTCGGAATGGCCTTTGTCGCAGGCAACATACGTGTGCCTAGACCGGCAACAGGGATAACAGCTTTTAACATTGTAAGAGATACTCCTCAACACCATAAGATTAAAATTCAGCCAGCGGTTTTATAGAGTTCATCTACCGCTCTACACACTGAAGATGCTTAAGTAATGGCAACTGGCCTTAAAATCACTTAAGCAAAGTATAGACTCTCGCCATGCTTTTGCAGGCTCAATCCACAGTCCCTTGCCTGTATAAGATGTTGTCTTAATACCATGAATTTTTCTGTAGCTTGTGCCTTAGCCATTCAAACCATAACGACAAATTACGAGGTTAGTATGACGGTAAGTCAATCATAAAAAAATAAGATTGTTACCCGATAACCCACTTTTTTTAATAAAAAACAACAAAAGAGGCTTTGCCCTGCATGACAAGATCTGCATTCGACTAACGAATCGTCAATTTGTCGAAAAACACAACGGCGGTTTTTCTTGATGCTGGAAAACCTGTCAATCTCACACAATTCATTCCGCTTTCATCATCAGTCGAAAACGTCTGCTCTTTAGCAGTAAACACCTTACCTGACTGATTTTAAGTTTGAAATTTCCCGCCTCAGCAACCATTATTCATGAGCGGACTCCCCCGCTTAGTGAAAGGTACGAAAGCGATATGGAATGGATCGCCGATCCGTCGATTTGGGCCGGGCTGGCTACCCTGGTGGTTCTCGAGATTGTACTCGGAATCGATAATCTGATTTTTATCGCGATTCTTGCCGATAAACTCCCGCGTCATCAACGCGATCGCGCGCGCATCACCGGGCTGTTATTTGCGTTAGTAATGAGATTATTATTACTGGCTGCTATTTCCTGGCTCTCGTCTCTCACCCGGCCTTTGCTCACCGTTTTCAGTCACTCTTTCAGCGCACGCGATCTGATTATGCTGGCAGGGGGAGTTTTTTTGCTGTTCAAGGCGACAACTGAACTTAACGAAAGACTTGAAGGCAAAGATGAAGAAGACAGCCAACAGGGAAGCCGCGCACGCTTCTGGCCGGTTGTCGCGCAGATTGTCGTACTGGATGCGGTATTTTCCCTCGACTCGGTGATCACCGCAGTGGGCATGGTCGATCACCTCGCCGTGATGATGGCCGCCGTATGTATTGCCATCGGCCTGATGCTGCTTGCCAGCCGCCCGCTCACCCGTTTTGTTAACGATCACCCTACTATCGTTATTTTGTGTTTAAGTTTCCTGCTAATGATTGGCTTCAGCCTGGTAGCAGACGGATTTGGCTATAACATCCCTAAAGGCTACCTCTACGCGGCGATTGGTTTCTCGGTAATAATAGAGATGCTAAACCAGCTGGCGCAGTTTAACCGGCGGCGTTTTCTTTCTTCACATCGTTCTTTGCGCGAACGCACCGCTGAAACCGTATTGCGGGTGTTGCGCGGTAAGCATGAAGAAGCCGAGCTGGACGCGCATTCCTCAAACATGGTTGCCGACATCGATCCTGAAGAAGACGCGATTTTCAATCAGCAGGAGCGCCATATGATTGAGCGGGTGTTGGGGCTGGCACAGCGCTCGGTGAGCAGCGTGATGACCTCTCGCCACGACGTCGATAATATCGAGCTTAACGACCCACCCGAGGCGCTGTTGCAACAGATTGCACACAACCAGCACACCCGCATGCTGGTCACCGAAGACAGCTCAACCGACGCGCCGCTAGGCGTGATCCACGTTGTCGATATGCTCAAGCAACAGCTTCTGCATAATTCATTGGATCTGAAAGCGATTATTAAACAGCCGTTAATCTTCCCCGAGCAGCTATCCCTGCTGGCCGCGCTTGAGCAATTCAAGCAGGCGAAAACGCATTTTGCTTTTGTAGTTGATGAATTTGGTTCGGTAGAAGGGATTGTGACGCTGACAGACGTAATGGAAACCATCGCAGGAAGCATGCCGGAGTCTTCTGCCACACTGGATGCGCGCCACGATATCGTGCAGCTTGAAGACGGCAGCTGGATTGCCAACGGATATATGCCGCTCGACGATCTGGTGATGTATCTGCCTCTGCCCGTCGACGAAAAGCGCGAATACCACACTATTGCCGGTCTGTTGATGGAGTATGCGCAAAATATTCCGCAGGAAGGCACTCAGTTGCTTATCGATAACTATCTCTTCGAACCTCTCGAAGTTAATAGCCATCGTATATTGAAAGTGAAGATCACGCCGATTAAAGAAATAGAGCCGGATTACGAAGTATGAATACATTGCTGTATTAAGGCTACGGCACAAGCAATCTGCAAGAAATCATGGCGTTTAACCCAGCCGCTGATCGGATAAACGAATTATTCGATCAGCGGCTGAATAACAAGCAATGCATCACTTACTCGGACTACTTTTTATTGGTTCGGCTGTCTATCCAGTTCTGAAGCGCGCTGCGGGCGCTTTGCTGCAGTTGCTGGCGCAATATCTGATCCGCATTTAGCTCATAATTAAGCTGTTTCCACGGTCCAAATACGCGCAGTGGGATGTCCGTTTTTTGCAACGTAGCAATCAGCGGGTTATCACCCTGCCAGCCGCCAGTGACGCGCACCAGCAAATTCATATCGGCCTGCTGCTGTGCAAAATTGACCTTGCCCTCGCCCTTGAAATTCATCATCGGCGATTCCGCGTTAAGGTTATTGAGGCTCAACTCCCCGTTGCGCAGCTTACCGCTTGCCTGCATCTGCTGGATTTGGCTGTACATCTGATAACGATCCATACCCTGCACGCGATTACTGCTCCGCGCCACGGCTTGTTGCACCAGTTGTTGAATATTCAGGCCATTGATATGCGCATCCGCCATCGACATTTGCGCATCACCCTGCCAATTCGTGTTGAAGTCTTCCAGCGACAAGCCTTTGCCACCCAGCTTGCCCTGCATAGAGAAGCTTCCGGTCAACGCCTGCGGCAGATTGTAGGCACGCAACAAGTCGCCCAGCTGGATATTGGTCAGTTCGGGAGCGAAACTAACCTCTAGCTGCTGATGGGTTGAGTTCAGCGTGCCTGGGAGCGAGAAAGTTCCCTGCCCCATATTGCCGGTGAGTTTTGATAGCTGGACTTCACCCAGGTGATTAGTTGCCTGAAGATCCAGGTTCTGAATAGCCAGTCCTCGATAGGTGACGGCTAGCGCCTTCAAGCCCAACTGGGCGTTGAAACCATTTAGCACGCTCAGACCATTCTGCTGCTGATCTATATCGCGAGCAATCACGGGAGCAGACATCACGGCCTGCGCCTGTTGCTGTGTACCGTCGCTTTTGCTACTGCTAGGTTGCCAGCCGGAAATCTCGTCAAGATTCATTTTATCGGCCTGCAAGTTCAGCTGATAATCAGGCACATCGCTGAGCACCGCCTGACCACTGCCGGTTAGCTGATTATCATTGGCCGACAGTGACAGCTTGTTCAGCGTCATGGTATTGGTATTTTGCTGATAACGCGCCTGCAAACTCCCCTGCCCGCTAATTCCTTTAGAAGGAATATCTGCCCCGGTCAGCGTATAGCTCAGGTTGCTGATATCGGCGGAAAACTGACGAGGATAGTTTTGCATATTCAGATTGGCATCAACGCTCAGCGTCAGGTCACGCTGATCACGGTTAATGCGGCTCGACAGATGAATAGTTGCCTGGCGGGAGCTGCTCTGGTCCATCTGCAAATTGATATCACGGACGTTGATCTGATCGCTTTGCGCGCGTTGCCAGATAAGCAGGCTATCTTCCACGCTAAGGTGGCCAATATCAAATTTCCAGCCGTTATCTGACTCGCTGACATCCTGATTGCCCGAACCCGCAGGGGCAATCGGCGCATCCGGTTCATTGGCTTCGCTGTCAGGCGTCAAGCGGATGACCGCGCTTTTGAGCATAACCTGTTTGACAGAAAGCTGATGCGAGAGCAAAGGCAAAAGGCGAACATCGAGGCGCATGTTCTGGGCGCTCACCACCGGTTCTTTCGCTCCGGGTGCAGTCAGTGAAGTTTGACCAGCCAAAATGCTTAGCTGAGGCCAGACATGCCAGCGAAGATCGCCGTCAATTGCCAGCTTGTAACCGCTTCTTTGCTCAACACGATTGACCATGTAATTACGGAAATCATTCGGGTTTATCAAAAAAACCAGCGAGGTCATACCGGCAATAATTACCACCAGTAAAATAACCAACGTTGTCACTAATCTTCTCATGCCTTCCTCTTATATGTTGCCTGCCCCCGCATCCTGCCAGGACCTGTCAGTCTTTATCGATACGGCTGGCAACCGCACTCTGCTGATCTCGATATTTGGCGTCCTGACGGCTGTTGTAAGGACGTGATGCCGAACCAGACAATGGCTCAAAACTCAATGCGCCGATCAGCATTCCAGGACGCAGCGCCAAAGGCAGTTTACCTGAATTATAGAATTCAAGCACGATGCGCCCCTGCCAGCCTGGATCGATACGGTGCGCGGTAACGTGAACCATTAACCCTAGACGTGCAAGCGAAGAACGTCCATCCAGCCAGCCGACCAGATTGTCTGGTAATGTTACTGACTCCAGCGTGACCGCCAGCGCCAATTCGCCGGGATGTAAAAAGAAGGCTTCGCCCTCGGGTAAAACAATCTCGTCACTCATGACACGATCCAGCGCCGCACCGACTTCGTGCTTAGGCCCGCTCAGGTCGATAAACCCCGCGTTGTGCCCAAGGAACACGCGAAAACCGTTGCCAAGGCGCACGTCTACCGTCGCGCCGCTGATTCTCTCTACCGGCGGACGCGGTTCAATGCTTAATCGGCCGTCATCCAACCAGGCTTCTATATCAGTATCACAAAGTCTCATGTCTTTTCCTTTCCCCCACTTTTCGACACTGCTTCTGCGTAGGCTTTATTTCATAACCCGAATTATCAGACCTTGTCAGCCCATCGGAGTTAATCATTTTGCCGACTTGATACGATGTCGAAGAGTTTGGGTAGCAGCTAGGGTTTAGGATTCTCTGATTATTCAAAGAACTGGCTAATTTTCGCTTTTAGAATATCAATAGCGATGCGGTTTTTACCGCCGCGTGGCACGATAATATCGGCATATTGTTTAGAAGGTTCAATGAATTGCAAGAACATTGGACGAACAGTCTTTTGATACTGTGCCATGACCGAATCCATTGAACGGCCGCGCTCGTTGACATCGCGCTTCATGCGGCGCATCAGGCAGATATCCAGCGGAGTATCGACGAAAATCGAGAAATTCAGTTCCTGACGCAAACGCACGTCAGTCAACAGTAGGATCCCTTCAAGGATAATGACTTTTTTAGGCGCTAAGGTCACGGTCTCGTTAAGGCGGGTATGCTCGATGAAGCTGTAGCTTGGCAGTTCGATAGCGTTCCCTGCTTTCATTGCCTGCAAATGCTGGAAGAGCAAATCATGGTCCATCGCGTTCGGATGGTCATAGTTGGTCTTGATACGCTCTTCCATGGTCAGATGACTCTGATCCCGATAATAGCAATCTTCCGGGATAACACCGATATGTTCGTCACCGACCTGATCGCGTAATTCACGATACAAAGTGCTGGCAATAAGGCTTTTTCCAGAGGCAGATGCGCCAGCGATACCTACGATGACACACTGATGGAACTTGTCAGACATAAAATTAACGACCTGATTTGGAGTTTGAAGGGCAAGCAGCCTGAAGCCGCTTTGATCGCGCCAATTATAGGGATAACCTGTTGATGAAGCCAGCCATAAAGCCACTAAGCGGCTGGCTTGATTAAATTAATCGGTTAGACGGCGATAATTACACCGCACGGAAGGCAATTTCGGTCGGGATGGCATCCCCTTTCCAGTAAAGCTGCGCGGCGACCTTAGCGGCTAACTGGCGATAGATGGCAGTAAACTCGCTTTCGGGGTTGGCAATCACGGTCGGCTCGCCGCGATCCAGATCCTCACGCAACGAGATGTGCAGCGGCATTTGCGCCAGCAGCTCGCAGCGATACTTTTCGGCCAGCTTTTGCGCGCCGCCGGTGCCGAAAATAGCCTCGTGATGTCCGCACTGGCTGCAAATATGCATGCTCATGTTCTCGATAATACCCAACACCGGCACTTTGACTTTCTCGAACATCACAATGCCTTTCATGGCATCCAGCAGGGCAATGTCCTGTGGCGTAGTCACCACCAGCGCGCCCGTCACCGGCACACTTTGCGCCAGCGTCAGCTGGATATCACCGGTGCCCGGCGGCATATCGAGGATCAGATAATCGAGATCCGGCCACAGCGTGTCCTGAAGCATCTGCAACAGAGCCTTGCTGGCCATCGGTCCGCGCCAGACCATGGCATTTTCATCGGTAACCAGGTAACCGATCGAGTTGGTCGCCAGCCCGTGCGCCATAATCGGCGCCATATGCTGGCCGTCAGGTGAGGTTGGACGCTCCTCTTCGGTGCCAAGCATATTCGGGACCGAGGGGCCATAAATATCGGCATCCAGTAACCCGACTTTGGCACCTTCGGCTGCCAGCGCCAGCGCCAGATTCACCGCGGTGGTTGATTTCCCGACTCCGCCCTTGCCGGAGCTAATGGCCAGAATATTACGCACACCTTTAATGCCTGGTCGATCGTTGGCACGGCGCAACGTCGCAACATCGTGAGAAAGTTTCCAGTCAACCGAGCGCGCTCCGGTTACGCGAAGCAACTCCGACGTGGTCAGTAGTTTTAGCTGTTCAAAGCCCGACTTCCAGGCAAAAGGCAGGATCAGTTCAATATGCAGCACATTATCGAGCAGCACGCACTGATGCAGCGCCTTGATGGCGGTCAGGCTTCTTTGTAATGTTGGGTGGGTAAAAGTCGCCAACACCACATTAACAGCGGCGTGAAGCTCGGCGGGGGTAGCGTTCTCAGGGGATTGTGATTTCATCCCGGCTCCTTGAAATACCTATTTATTATGGAATTGAGTCGCAGAATCTACAGGGTTAAAAATCTGCTATCTAGATGTTATAAAAATAGCATACCAGAATCGCCGTTCATTTAGGTGATAGAGCCAACAGCCTGCGCATGATCTGCCTCAACATGCTGGCTTAAGTTACTGTGCTTAAACAAAGAGGCTAACGTACCTGCCGGTTGTAGGATGGCGGGTATTTCGGTTACCATCGATCCCCCAATCTCAATAAAAGAAAGCAAGCTCTTACTATGGCTCAAGTCGCGAAAAAAATTTTGGTAACCTGTGCACTTCCTTATGCTAACGGTTCAATTCACCTCGGACACATGCTCGAGCACATCCAGGCAGATATCTGGGTCCGTTACCAGCGAATGCGCGGCAACCAAACTCACTTCATCTGCGCTGACGATGCGCACGGCACCCCGATCATGCTGAAAGCTCAGCAGATGGGTATTGCGCCGGAGCAAATGATTGAGGAGATGAGCCAGGAGCATCAAAAAGATTTCGCCGGTTTTGGTATCAGCTATGACAATTACCACTCAACGCACAGCGAAGAAAACCGTGAGTTGTCAAACCTGATCTACGGCCGTCTCAAAGAAAACGGCTTTATCAAGAATCGCACTATTTCTCAGCTTTACGATCCCGAGAAAGGCATGTTCCTGCCCGATCGTTTCGTAAAAGGCACCTGTCCGAAATGCAAGGCACCGGACCAGTACGGCGACAACTGTGAAGTTTGTGGTTCAACTTACAGCCCGACTGAACTGATCGACCCTAAATCTGCAGTCTCTGGCGCGACGCCGGTAATGCGTGATTCCGAACATTACTTCTTCGACCTGCCAGAATTCAGCGCCATGTTGCAGGCCTGGACTCGTTCCGGCGCGTTGCAGGAGCAAGTCGCTAACAAGATGCAGGAATGGTTCGAATCCGGTCTGCAACAGTGGGATATCAGCCGCGACGCGCCTTATTTCGGTTTCGAAATTCCAGACGCGCCAGGCAAATATTTCTACGTCTGGCTAGACGCGCCTATCGGCTACATGGGTTCATTCAAAAACCTGTGCGATCGTCGCCCGGATCTGAACTTCGACGAGTTCTGGAAAAAAGATTCCACCACCGAGCTGTATCATTTCATCGGTAAAGACATCGTTTATTTCCACAGCCTGTTCTGGCCGGCCATGCTCGAAGGCAGCAATTTCCGCAAGCCGACCAACCTGTTTGTTCACGGTTATGTGACGGTCAATGGCGCGAAGATGTCAAAATCTCGCGGTACCTTTATCAAGGCCAGCACCTACCTGCAACACCTGGATGCCGATTGCCTGCGTTACTACTACGCGGCCAAGCTGTCCTCGCGCATTGACGACATCGACCTTAACCTTGAAGATTTCGTGCAGCGCGTAAACGCCGACATCGTCAACAAAGTCGTCAACCTCGCGTCCCGTAACGCCGGTTTCATCAACAAGCGCTTCGACGGCATGCTGTCTGATAAGCTGGCCGACGAAGCCCTGTTCAAGACTTTCACCGATGCCGCAACCAGCATCGCCGAGGCCTACAGCAGCCGTGAGTCTGGTCGTGCAATTCGTGAAATCATGGCGCTGGCTGACCTTGCCAACCGCTACGTCGACGAGCAGGCACCTTGGGTCGTTGCCAAAGAAGAAGGCCGTGATGCTGATCTGCAGGCTATCTGCTCAATGGGTATCAACCTGTTCCGCGTATTAATGACCTACCTCAAACCGGTTCTGCCTTCACTGGCCGAGCGCACCGAGGCGTTCCTTAATACCGAACTGAGCTGGGACGCGATTGCACAGCCGTTGCTAAGCCACAAGGTTAGCCCATTCAAGGCTCTGTTTAACCGAATTGAAATGGATAAAGTCACTGCCATGGTAGACGCTTCCAAAGAAGATATCGCCGCCACCAAACCAGCGCTGATCGGTCCTTTGGCCGATGATCCGCTTCAGGAAACCATCACCTTTGACGATTTCGCCAAGGTGGATATGCGTATTGCCCTGATTGAAAGCGCCGACTTCGTGGAAGGTTCTGACAAGCTGCTGCGTCTGCAACTGGATTTAGGCGGCGAGAAGCGTCAAATCTTCTCTGGCATTCGTTCTGCTTATCCGGATCCGAAACTGCTTGAAGGACGTTTGACCATCATGGTGGCGAACCTGGCCCCACGCAAGATGCGTTTCGGCGTTTCCGAAGGCATGGTGATGGCAGCAGGTCCCGGCGGGAAAGATATCTTCCTGCTCAGCCCGGACAGCGGCGCACAGCCTGGCATGCAGGTTAAGTAATAGAGTTGTTTTAAAGCTATAAAAGAGAGCGAGGAGAGATCCTCGCTTTTTTTATTGGTACAAAATCGCCATTAAAATACAACAGGCGAAAACCTTCCCCACGGCATAATCCTTAATATCCCCTGGACAGATAAGCAGTTTGTGCGGCTGCTACTTTTAAACAGCACCGAACATTATCTTTCCCCGCGCTAAGATGATAATCATTGAGCTTAAAGCTAATAAATATCCTTCAGTGTGCTGACATCTATCAGGGGTAATCCATGTTTAATTTCGACTTTTATAACCCAACCCGCGTGCTGTTTGGGGTCGATCGCATTGCCGATATCGATAAATTTATTCCTAAGCAGGCGCGAGTATTAATCACCTATGGTGGCGGCAGTGCCAAAAAATATGGCACGCTGGATGAGGTATACGCAGCATTAGGTGACAGGGCGACGTTTGAATTTGGCGGCATCGAGGTTAATCCGCATTTTGATACGTTGATGAAAGCCGTTGATGTGGTTAAAGATAATAAAATTGATTTCCTGCTGGCGGTTGGCGGCGGTTCCGTCGTTGACGGTACCAAATTTATTGCCGCAGCCGCATTATATGCAGGCGATATCTGGCCGCTCTGGTCGCAGCGCCAGCCGCTAAAAGAAGCTATTCCTCTCGGCTGCGTGATGACCCTGCCCGCGACCGGGTCAGAGACCAACCATGTCGCGGTTGTGACTCACACCGAACTCGGGCAGAAATCCGGCTACAGCGATGCGCTGTTGTTTCGACAATTTGCGGTTCTCGATCCGACCAAAACCTATACGTTACCCGCAACCCAGGTGGCAAACGGCGTTGTCGACGCATTTATTCACGTGATTGAACAGTATCTGACCTATCCGGTGTATGGAAAAGTGCAGGATCGTTTTGCCGAGGGTTTATTGCTGACGCTCATTGAGGAAGGGCCGAAAGCGCTGACCGATCCGCAAAACTATGATGTACGCTCGGCGATCACCTGGTCTGCAACGTTAGCGCTTAATGGCCTGATTGCCGTCGGCGTTCCGCAAGATTGGGCCACGCACAGAATAGGCCACCAGCTGACGGCACTTTATGGCATTGACCACGCACAAACCCTGGCGATTCTTTTACCCGGTCTGTTGCAGGTTCAACGCGAAAGTAAAAAGCAGAAGCTGCTGCAATATGCAGAGCGAGTATGGAATATTCATACCGGGAGTGACGATAGCCGTATCGATGCAGCCATTGCTAAAACCCGTGAATTCTTTGAATTAATGGGCCTTAAGACGCAACTTAGCGCCTACGGGCAGCCAAAAAGCGCAATCGATGAAATCCTGGGCAATCTGCAACGATTCAATATGCTGCCAATGGGTGAACGCTCAGATATCGATTTGGAAAGGGCTAAACAGATTCTGATGCTAAGTTACTAACGTCCAGCGGCGGTCCTGATTAATTACTTCGGCAAGTTTAACGTATTTTCTAACGATACTTGCTTGCCATCATTTAAAGACAAATATATCTGCACTTTATCGCCCTGCTGAAGATTAAAGCTTATTCGCGTCAGCGCGACATCCGTGTTGGCCGCTATAGTGACCGCGGATTGCTGAACGCTGGTGCTGGTCCCGGAAATACCGGTTTTAAGCATTTTCAGTCGATAGTCGCACTGACATTCCTTTTGCAGATGCACCATAGGTGTAATCACATAAAGCTGACCATTATGCTGATTATCAAACCATAAAGGTTGAGAAATCGCCGCGGCAAGAAGCAATGAAATCATCACGATTCTCCCACAAAAAAAACAGGGCATCGCCCTGTTTTTTATTGGTTGTGTGGCTTATTGCTGTACAGCAAAAGCACGGTTACCGGTACCAACCTGGACTACGTTGGTTAAACTTCCACTCGCCATCTGGTTTGCTGAAACCAGGTTACCTGTACCACTTTGGCTAATCAGCAATTTGCTCTTATCGCCAGACTGAAGAGCAACGACTTTGTTGTAGTTACCTGCCTGATTAATATCTAGCAGGCTTTTGTCGCCCCGCTGATCGGTATTTGCACTATTGACGTTGCCGTGTTGGCTAATATCGGTCAAAGAATTGTGCGCTGAAACCTGTGCTGCACTAGCCACGTTCAGAGTACCTTCCTGATAGATTTGCAGTTCGGAATTCCAGTTAGTTGTCTGGAATACCGGGGTAGAAGGGCCACCGCCACCGCCATAACCACCAAAGTCTGATGCCATCGAACTTCCACTGAAGACCAGCGCGGATACTGCCATTACTTTCCACAGTTTCATGATGCTACCCCATAGGTTTGAGATCGGATGGTTGAACTTAAAGACCTAACGATTAATGCTGCGTCACTTTTATTGCCATACCGGACGCATTTTGTACGACACCGGCTGAACGGTCCGTACCACTTTGGCTTATTTGCGCCACGTTTCTCCGCCCTTTTTGCGTGATAGACGCGGTATTGCCAAAACCTTGCTGCTCAATGGATGCTGAATTTCCACTGTTATCCTGCGAGATATAAGCGTTATTTTCATTGCCGTATTGATTGATATCAGCATTGTTAGCGCTTCCACGCTGGCTTATAGCTGCGGTATTTTCATTACCATGCTGATTAATCATTGCTTTATTACCGTTACCCGCTGCGAGTTGGTCAAATGACATATTACTCATTTCACTTTGACTCGTGAAAGCTTCGGAATAAGCCATATCACTTTGCTGACCAAAGGTATATGGCGATATTAAGCATGCTAATAAAACCATTCCAGTTGGTACAGAACGCAGCAGTTTCGAATAAATATTATTCATTTACTCCCCCTGACCTGAATGATTTCGGGTTAGTGATTACAGTATGCATGGTGGTAAACATAATAAACTCATCGGTTTTTCGTATTTTTTTAAAAAGCCTCATTTCAAAGTATGAGAAGCGCAAAAATCCTAAAATAAAGCCAAGAAAAAAACCCCATATAATCAAAGGTAAAAACCTCAAAAACAGCATAGTCACCTCTTGGTATTAAATAAAATAAAGCGGCAATAACTCTTTACCCCTTTTTCATTGTGATCTTCTTCAAAAATACTTACTTAGGAATAATCCGAGCGTATAAATATATTTAAAGATGCTGCTATAGCTAGCACTGAGGTTGTTATTATTCCTGAATGCAAAGGTAGCAAGGATAAAATTAAAAAATACAATAAAAACATAGATGAAGAGTAAACTAATAATCCGTACGCAAACGCTATTGTAATTTTCTGATCGAATATTTCTGAATTAATCCACAAACAAAGCTTAACTTTCACCCCAGTTTAAGCCCCTCCCAGAGTCTTGCTTTCATTCTCACACCAGCTAAATTGATTAGACGGTCAGCGGTTCCTCATTCCGTTGACCGACTATAAGACAGCGTTTCACCAGGGAAATAAAACATAGCATAGGTATTCTATGAGCAACTTTGTTGCCCATGAGCGAATACGCAATAAAGGCAGAATTCATTATGATTTCAGAATATACAAATGCTAATACGACAATACTGCTGGTCACAAAACCTAGTTTGCAATCTTCAGCTTTGTTACATCAATTAAATCAACAGCTTTCCATAAAGGTTAAATTGTATAATATCAGCAAACCCTTCGAGACGGCGTTAAACGATCAGGCGCTTATTTTATTTGATATTATTCAAGCCGATAAAAAATTGATTTCTCGATGGCAAGCCTCTGTTGGTCGTTATCGTATTAATCTTAAAACACTACTCATCAATACCCCTGAAGATTATCCCTATCAAGAAATAGAAAGTTGGCCAAAAATAAGCGCCGTATTTCATCCTTCAATGACTGAAGCACAGTTGATAGAAGGTATTGAAAGTGTCATCCGTGGCGAGTGTTACTTTGCACAGCGTTTCGCAAGCTACCTTATTAATCAATCAGGCCAATACCGTTATATGAACTATGAAGACTCTGGGATCACCCAGAGAGAAAGCGAAATTCTGAATAAATTACGCATGGGGGCTTCAAACGTTGAAATCGCTCGCCTGTTATTTATCAGCGAAAACACCGTTAAAACTCACTTATATAATCTATTCAGAAAGATAGCCGTTAAAAACCGCACTCAGGCGGTCTCCTGGGCAAATGACAATCTCAAGCGTTAGCATTATGAAAACGTTAAACAAATCACTAATCGTTTTATTTTTAATCGGCAGTTTTAGTGCTCATGCAGCAAACATCAAAGACATTAAGGACCCCGGGTTAATTACAGACCACACAGTCAGTTCGGTAGGGCACGATTTCTATCGGATGTTTACTGACCGCTGGGAAAGAACTTATCCCGAAACGATTACCATCAGCGAAAGGCCAAGCGCCAGATGGGGAAGCTGGATCACCATAAAAGTTGGGCAAGATCTGCTTTATCAGACCCTGCTGTTCCCGACTCGAAGGAACTTTGGCAAAGAGGTCGATACCGCATTGCAGGGGGTCGGTGAAGCCCTTTCACGGCGGCAAATAGATAAAAAACTTCTGGGCACCGGTGATCTTTCCGGTGATGAATTCTAAGGAGAATAACGTGAAAACTCTTTTGATTATTTTATCAGCAATGCTCTTTTCGCCGCTTTCGTGGGGTGGAAATATGGTGTTCCAGTTTATCAACCCTAACTTCGGCGGTAATCCCAACAACGGCTCTTTCTTACTTAATGAGGCAAACGCACAAAACTCTTATAAAGACCCTGATGCCTATGATTTTAATTCCTCAACCCCTAGCGCTCTCGATAATTTCAGCACCGCCATACAGTCCCAGTTGCTTAGCAGTTTGATGGGCAATATTGCCCAGGGTAAACCAGGGCGTCTGGTGACGCAGGACTTTATCGTTGATGTGCAAAATACAGATGGGCAATTAAATCTGAACGTTACCGACCGTTCAACCGGTAAGGTTTCGACTATTCAGGTTCAGGGGTTAAGCGCGTCTAACTGACGCTATTAAGGGGAAATCAGATTATGCGTACTTCACTTCTTTTCATCGCCGTTTTATTGCTCAGTGGCTGTTTAACCGCCCCACCTAAGCAGGCAGCTAAACCGACACTGTTACCACGTGCCGCAAGTTATAAAGATCTAACACATCTGCCGCCAGCCAAAGGACGTATTTTTGTCTCGGTTTACAACATCCAGGATGAAACGGGTCAGTTTAAACCTTATCCGGCCAGTAACTTTTCAACCGCAGTTCCACAAAGTGCTACAGCCATGTTGGTGACTGCGCTAAAAGATTCGAAGTGGTTTATTCCGCTTGAACGTCAGGGCCTGCAAAATCTGCTAAATGAACGAAAAATCATTCGTGCGGCACAGGAAAACGGCAGTGTGGCCGTTAACAACGCACGCCCGCTTTCGTCACTGGTGGCGGCAAATATCCTGATTGAAGGCTCTATTATCGGTTATGAAAGTAATGTGAAATCCGGCGGAGCCGGTGCGCGGTATTTCGGCATTGGTGCCAGTACGCAATATGAGCTAGATCAGATTGCCGTGAACCTGCGCGCGGTTGATATCAATACCGGCGAGGTGCTGTCATCTGTCAATACCAGCAAAACTATTTTGTCTTATGAGTTTCAGGCTGGCGTATTCCGCTTCATTGATTATCAACGGCTGCTTGAAGGTGAAGTCGGCTATACCAGCAATGAACCGGTC
>CAWUIY010000041.1:0-22011 GCA_963922555.1 uncultured Serratia sp.
TGCCAGGAACTGCCACAGTTTCGCACCCGCCAGGAACAGCATCGCCAGCGTGGTGACGAACAGCACGATCACGGTCCCAAGGTCAGGCTGCAACAGCAGCAATACCGCCAGGATAACCATCACGCCCATCGGTTTACAGAAGCCCCAGAAGTTGCTTCGGACTTCATCTACCTTGCGAACCAGATAACTGGCGAGGTAGCAGAACAGCGACAGCTTGGAGAACTCGGCTGGCTGAATACGCAGCGGCCCGAGGGAAATCCAGCGCGATGCTCCGTTGATCGAGCTACCTACACCCAGCACCACTACCAGCATGATGATGGAGGCAAACAGCAACACGTTGCTGTACTTCTGCCAAAGCATCATCGGGATGCGCAGCGTAATCAGCCCAAGGATAAAAGCCATAATCAAATAAATCGCGTCACGCTTGGCAAACATAAACGGATCGTTAGCCAGACGTTGACCAATCGGCATAGAGGC
Organism: uncultured Serratia sp.; assembly: GCA_963922555.1. Taxonomy (GTDB): domain Bacteria; phylum Pseudomonadota; class Gammaproteobacteria; order Enterobacterales; family Enterobacteriaceae; genus Rouxiella. Next base: position 478 of record CAWUIY010000041.1, read on the forward strand.
AGAAGTCACCATCACAAAACCGACAATCGCCAGCCCGAAGGTCATCCACATCAGCGTTCGGTCATACAGCACCAGCGTCAGGCTATCGCTCTCTTTTGCGCCCATCACCCAGTCATTGGCCTTGTTGCCAAGCCCTCTGAGGAAACCGAATCGCGGCAGTCGAAGTCTGATACGCATCAGCCAAGCTCCTTAGCCAGGGCGGAAAATACGTCGCCGCGCTGTTCAAAGTTTTTGAACTGATCCAGGCTGGCGCAGGCCGGAGACAGCAGCACCATATCGCCTGACTTCACTTTCCCTGCAAGGTCACGCATTGCCTGTTCCATGGTCTCGAACAACGAGGAAATCTCTGGGCGCAAATCCGCCAGCGCTTCACCATCGCGGCCAAAACAGTACATGCGAATCTTGTCGCCTTGCAGGTAAGGCAGCAGCGGAGAGAAATCCGCTGACTTACCGTCACCGCCCAGCAGCAGATGCAGCGTGCCTTCAACCTGCAAACCGTTTAACGCGGCCTCAGTGCTGCCGACATTGGTAGCTTTTGAATCGTTAATCCAGCGCACGCCGTTGTGCACCAGCGCAACCTGAAAACGGTGAGCCAGTCCGGTAAAGGTGGTTAGCGCCTTGAGGCTGGACGCGCGTGGAATACCCACTGCATCAGCCAACGCGAGTGCCGCCAAGGCGTTGGTGTAGTTATGGCGGCCCGTCAATGGCATCTCGGTGGTGTTAAAGATTTTCTCACCGTGCACTCGCAGCCAGATTTCGCTTTGCTGGCGCGTCAGATGATAATCCCCGACGTCTGCACCAAAGCTCACGCAGCGCTTATCGGCACCGCGAATTGGCATGGTCAGCGCATCATCGGCATTGACGACGCACAGCCTGGCGTTTTCATAAATTTTCAGCTTAGCCGCGCGGTACTGCTGCAGGCCAAACGGGTAACGATCCATATGATCTTCGGTGACGTTCAAAATCGTGGCCGCCGCCGCGTGCAGGCTGTGCGTAGTTTCGAGCTGAAAACTAGATAACTCGAGCACGAACAGCTGATAGTCATGGCCGAGCATGCTCAATACTGGCAAACCAATATTGCCGCCCACGCCAACTTGCCATCCCGCTGCCTTGCCCATCTCACCCACCAGGCTGGTCACGGTGCTTTTGCCGTTAGAGCCGGTGATGGCCACAATAGGCACGGTCACTTCGCGACAGAACAGTTCGATATCACCGACGATTTCCACGCCCGCTTCGGCCGCTGCACTCAGCGCTGGGGTGGCTAATGCCATTCCCGGACTGGCGACGATAAGGTCCGCCTCCAGCAGCCAATCTTCATTCAGGGATCCTAAATGGCGTTCAATACTCGCCGACAGCTTGTCGAGTCCCGGCGGACTGACACGGGTATCGATAACACGAGGCGTCACGCCCCGTGATACAAAGAAATCAACACAGGAGAGGCCCGTAAGCCCCAACCCGATAATGACCACTTTTTTACCCTGATAGTCAGTCATAATTAGCGCACCTTCAGCGTCGCCAGGCCAATCAGCACCAGCATCAGCGAAATAATCCAGAAGCGCACGATGACGCGAGGTTCCGGCCAGCCTTTAAGCTCATAGTGGTGATGAATGGGCGCCATACGGAAAATACGTTGGCCGCGCAGCTTAAAGGACCCTACCTGCAAAATAACCGACAGCGTTTCAACCACGAACACGCCGCCCATAATCAGCAACAAGAACTCCTGACGCAGCAGCACAGCGATGGTGCCCAGTGCTCCGCCCAACGCCAATGAGCCGACATCACCCATAAAGACCTGCGCCGGATAGGTGTTGAACCACAGGAATCCAAGACCTGCGCCGACAATTGCCGTACAGACAATCACCAGTTCGCCCGCGTGACGCAGGTAAGGAATGTGCAGATAGTTAGCAAAGTTCATGTTACCGGTCGCCCAGGCCACCAGCGCAAAACCGGCTGCGACGAAGACGGTCGGCATAATTGCCAGGCCGTCCAGACCGTCGGTAAGGTTTACCGCGTTACTGGTTCCTACAATCACGAAATAGCTCAGCAGAACATAAAGCAGGCCAAGCTGCGGCATGATGTCTTTGAAGAACGGCACCACCAGCTCGGTCGCTGGCGTATCTTTGCCAACCGCGTACATGGTGAAGGCGACAACCAGCGCAATCACCGACTGCCAGAAGTATTTCCAGCGAGCGATCAGACCTTTGGTGTCTTTGCGCACGACTTTGCGATAGTCATCAACAAAGCCCACTACGCCATAACCGACCAGTACAAACAGCACGCACCACACGTAAGGGTTTGATGGATAAGCCCACATCAGCACCGAAACGGTGATCGAGAACAGAATTAGCACCCCACCCATGGTAGGCGTACCGCGCTTACTAAAATGTGATTCCGGGCCGTCATGACGCACGACCTGGCCAATCTGCAGTTTCTGCAAATAGGTGATCAGACGCGGCCCAATCCACAGGGAAAGGAACAGGGCCGTCAGCAGGCTGACAATGGCGCGAAACGTCAGATACGAAAAGACGTTAAAGCCGGAATAATATTTGACCAAGTGCTCGGCCAGCCAAACTAACATGTTGCATTCTCCTGTAACGCCCGTACTACCTGCTCCATCGCGGCACTACGTGAACCTTTAATTAAGACGGTGATTACCGCGTGTTCAGATAACAAGCTGGCCAAACGGGCAGTTACAGCCGCTTTATCCTGAAGATGTTCTCCGCAGCCGCTCGCGTCGCTAATTGCACGACTGAAGTGGCCTACGGTTAAGACTTTATCGATACCGGCAATGCGAATCGCTTCACCGACCTGACGATGGCAGGCCTCGCTTTCATCACCCAGCTCGGCCATATCACCCAGCGCCATCACGCGGTAACCCGGCATGTCCGCCAGAGTTTGCGCCGCGGCAGTCATTGACCCCACGTTGGCGTTGTAGCTGTCATCGAGCAGGATTTTGCCTTCTGCGAGTGCAACCGGATACAGGCGACCTTTCACCGCCTGCAGCGTTGCTAACCCTTCGCGAATCGCTTCGAGAGTGGCATCGACAGACAGCGCCAGAGCCGCAGCGGCCAGCGCGTTCGCCACGTTGTGACGGCCTGGCAATGGCAGACTTACGTCGATGGTTCCGGCTGGAGAATGCAGCGTAAAGGTGGTTTTTGCTGCCCCGACCTGCACGTTGCTGGCAAAGAAATCAACACCCTCGGCCTGTTGCGGTGAGAAGCGCCACACGGTTTTATTGCCGATATGTGCCTGCCAGTGCGGCCAGTCGTTGTTGTCAGCATTGAGGATCGCGACACCGTCAGCAGGCAATCCTTCAAAGATTTCACCCTTGGCTTTTGCCACGCCAGCCAGAGAACCAAATCCTTCGAGATGCGCCGCAGAAAGATTATTCACCAGCGCAGTCTGCGGACGAGTCAGATCGGTGGTGTAGGCAATTTCGCCCTGATGGTTAGCACCCAGCTCCACCACCGCGAAGTCGTATTCCGGGGTGAGTCGCAACAGCGTCAACGGCACGCCGATGTCGTTATTGAAGTTGCCTGCGGTGTAAAGCACGTTGCCGCACTGGCGAAGGATCGCCGCGGTCATCTCTTTCACCGACGTTTTGCCAGAGGAGCCGGTCAGCGCCACGACGCGAGCGGGCACTTGCTGACGCACCCAGGCACCGAGTTTACCAAGCGCAATGCGGGTATCGGCCACCACCAGCTGTGGAGCGTCTACATCAAGGCGTTTGCTGACGATCAGCGCAGCAGCACCGGCTTTAACGGCATCGGCGGCAAAAGCGTGCGCATCAAAATTTTCGCCTTTCAGGGCGATAAACAAACAACCCGGCGTGATTTGGCGAGTATCCGTGGTGACAGCATCAATTTGTGTGTCGACACCGATCAGCTCGGCACTCAGCACGCTTGTCAGTTTTTGCAGGGAAACCGGGATCATGCGACCACCCCCAGTAAACGTGCGGCAGTCACGCGATCCGAATAATCGAAGCGTTGATTGCCCACCAGTTGGTAATCTTCATGGCCTTTACCGGCGATCAGCACGACGTCGTTTTCAGAAGCCTGCATGATAGCGCTGGTTACCGCCTCGGCTCTGCCTGGAATAGCCAGCGCACGGCCAGCATCCAGCAAGCCGGAAAGAATATCGTTAATAATGGCGCGAGGATCTTCGCTGCGCGGGTTGTCGTCAGTGATGACAACGCGATCGGCGAACTGCTCGGCAATTCCGCCCATCAGCGGACGTTTGCCCTTGTCACGGTCACCACCGCAGCCAAACACGCACCACAGCTTGCCAGCACAATGCAAACGCGCTGCCGCCAGAGCTTTTTCGAGTGCATCAGGGGTATGGGCATAATCGACCACCACCGTTGGGCGGCCCGGCGCGTGGAACACTTCCATACGACCGCAAACCGGCTGCAATTGCGACGCAGTTTGCAGGAGTTCGTCAAAAGAATAACCCAGCGACAGCAACGTCCCCAACGCGACCAGCAAATTGCTGACGTTGAATGCGCCCATCAGGCGGCTCTCGAGGACGCCTTTGCCCCAGCTGGAATCCAGCTCGACCGTCGCGCCCTTGTCGTGATAGCTCACGCTGCCTGCAGACAACCAACGACCTTTCCAGTCCGCTGGCAGTTTGTTTTCCATGCTGACCGCGACGGCATCTGGCAGTTTTGCCAACCAGCGTTGCCCGACGGTATCGTCAGCATTAATGATCTTTTGCTCGCTGCTATGGCTGGAGAAAAGCTGCCATTTTGCGTCTTCATAGTTTTGCATATCACCGTGATAATCGAGGTGATCGCGGCTCAGGTTGGTAAAGGCCGCGGCGGCAAACGGCAGAGCCGACACGCGATGCTGAACCAGACCGTGCGAGGAAACTTCCATCGCGGCAAAGGTCGCGCCTTGCTGCACCAGGTCACGCAAGATCTGCTGGACCTGAACTGCCGAACCGGTGGTATTTTCCGCCGGAACAACCTGATTGAGCAAGCCATTGCCCACGGTACCCATCACGGCGCTGGTTTCGCCCAGCATCTGTGACCACTGCGCCAGCAGTTGGGTCGTCGTGGTTTTGCCATTGGTGCCGGTCACGCCAACCAGGCGCAACGCTGCGCCCGGCTGCTGGTAAAATCGACCGGCGATTTCCGACAGCAACAGGTTGAGATTTTGCAGATAAATCACGGGAACACCGTGCTGCACACTGACCGCGCCGTGTTCGGCCTGCCCTTGTGCTTCTGCCACTACCGCACTAACACCTTGCGCAATAGCCTGAGGAATATAGTGACGGCCATCGCTGGTATGGCCACAAATCGCGACAAACAGATCACCGGCAGCCGCTGTGCGACTGTCGAGCGTCATGTCTTTGAGCTCCGTTTGTGGGGCATCACTCACCCACGGAGCCAGGAGGTCGCGTAAATTACGATCTGTCACCTGAAGCCTCTTTTTGATTATTGACTATGTCATTGCCCGCGTCCGTCGGTAAGGCATCCGGCTCGATATTCATCGTGCGCAATACGCCGCCCATAATGGCGCCGAATACCGGTGCAGAAACCGCACCCCCGTAGTATTTACCGCCCTGGGGATCGTTAATGACCACCACCAGCGCAAATCGCGGATTACTGGCTGGCGCAACGCCTGCCGTGTAAGCAATGTATTTATTCACGTATTTGCCGTCAGGACCGACTTTCTTGGCAGTACCTGTCTTAATGGCGATACGATAGCCCTTGATTGCGGCCTTGACGCCACCGCCACCCGGGAGAGCAACACTTTCCATCATACGGACCACGGTCCGTACCAGAGGTTCAGGAAATACGCGTTCACCGGAAACCGGTGGATCAACCTTGGTAATTGACAGCGGACGGGCAATGCCCAGGCTGCCAATCGTTGCATAGACTCGCGCTAGCTGGAGAGGTGTCACCATTAGCCCGTAGCCGAAAGAGAAGGTGGCCCTCTCTATGTCAGACCACCGTTGTTTTTTTGGATATAAGCCACTGCTTTCCCCAACCAGCCCTAAGTTGGTGGGTTTACCCAGTCCAAAGCGCGAGTAGGTATCTACCAGCTCTGAGGACGGCATCGCTAACGCCAGCTTGGAAACGCCGACGTTACTCGACTTCTGGAGGATACCGGTGATTGAAAGTTCCGGATATCTGGCCACATCTTTGATTTCATGACCATTAATGCGGTAAGGCAGCGTGTTTAATACGCTGTTTTCCTTGATGACACCCTGCTTCAGTGCCGTCATGACCACCATAGGTTTGACCGTTGAACCTGGCTCAAAGATGTCGGTAATGGCGCGGTTGCGCATGGCATCTTTTGGTGTATCGGTCAGGTTATTCGGGTTATAGGACGGGCTGTTAGCCATCGCCAGCACTTCACCGGTCTGTACATCGACCAGCACGGCAGTGCCCGATTCAGCTTTGTTAAAGGCAACGGCGTTGTTAAGTTCGCGATATACCAGCGCCTGCAAACGCTCATCGATGCTGAGCATCAGATTGTGCGCGGCCTGGCTGTCTACCGAGGAGATATCTTCAATCACGCGACCGTGGCGATCTTTACGCACCGTTCGCTCGCCCGGCTGGCCAGTCAGCCAGCGGTCAAAACTTTTCTCAACGCCTTCAATCCCTTGTCCGTCAATGTTAGTTACGCCAATGACGTGCGCGGTAACTTCTCCCGCAGGATAGTAACGACGGGATTCCTGACGCAGGAAAATGCCCGGCAGTTTCAGTTTGTTAATGTAATCCCCAGTTGCCGGATTCACCTGGCGCGCCAGATAGACAAAACGGCCATTCGGATTGGCATTAACTTTGGTCGTTAATTGATCGACAGGAATATTCAGGGAATCGGCGAGGGCTTTCCAGCGGCTGTCGCCGGTCACGCCGCCATGCTCGTTGACTTCTTTTGGATCGGCCCAGATGGCATTCACCGGGACACTCACCGCCAACGGACGGCCAGAACGATCGCTGATCATACCGCGTGAGGTTGGAATGGTTTGCACACGAAGAGAGCGCATGTCGCCCTCACGCACCAGCTTACCCGGATTGATCACCTGAAGATAAGCAACGCGCGACAACAGGCCTGCAAGGGCCAAGAGAATACCGCCACACAGCAACGCAAAACGCCAGCTTATAAAGCTGGCTTTATCTTCCTGACGCTTAAACTTTGCGGCGCGTGTCGGTTTCATCTGTCGCTTATCATCTCCATGAGCAAATTGCCTTAAGCCTTAACTGCCGAATTTATTTATTGCTGCACTACGATGGTTTCCTGTGAGGGGTCAACGTGTTGCATTTGCAATTTTTCGGTCGCGATACGTTCTACCCGGCTGTGATCGCCGAGGGCGTTCTCTTCAAGGATCAGGTTGCGCCATTCGATATCCAGCGCATCTTTTTCTAAAACCAGCTGTTCTCGCTGTGCTGTCAGTAAACGCGTTTTATGCGATACGGTAACTACCGCCATGGCGCTGATCAGGCTTGAAATCAGCAGGATCATAGGTATTTTTCCGTGGCGCATAATATCGCCAAAAATAACGCCTACCAAACCATGACGCTCGTTGCCTGTCATTGCGCGGTCCTCGCAGCAAAACGCAGTACTGAACTACGTGCTCTAGGGTTTTCTGCCACCTCGGCCTCTGAAGGCATCATCTTGCCCAAAGATTTGAGGGTACGTCCGCCAAGACTCTGCAACTGCGCTTCGGTCATCGGGATCCCCGAAGGTACCTGTGGCCCGCGGCTGTGTTGGCGTATGAATCGTTTAACAATTCGGTCTTCCAGCGAATGGAAGCTGATCACTGACAGACGACCGTCCGGTGCCAGCACTTCGTGTGCGCCGTCGAGCGCGCGTTCGATCTCTTCCAGCTCGCTGTTGATGTAAATACGGATCGCCTGGAAACTGCGCGTTGCCGGATGCTTGTGCTTCTCACGGAACGGAGAGGCGTTGGCAATCAGGTCAGCCAGCTCCTTGGTGCGCGTCATCGGCTGTTCGCGGTTGCGATCGACGATGGCACGGGCAATACGCTTGGCGAAACGTTCTTCGCCGAAAGTTTTTAATACCCAGGCAATGTCATCAGCTTCAGCTTTCATCAACCACTCTGCGGCTGAATACCCACGGCTTGGATCCATACGCATGTCGAGAGGTCCGTCGCGCATAAAGGAGAAACCACGCTCGGGATCGTCTAACTGCGGTGAAGACACGCCCAGATCCAGCAAAACGCCATCGATCTTGCCTGCTAATTCACGTTCGTGAACGTATTGTGCCAGGTCGGAAAAAGGACCATGTACAATCGAAAAACGTGGATCTTCAATGGCTTTAGCGGCTTCGATCGCCTGTGGATCGCGATCGATTGCCAGCAAACGACCTTCCGGCCCCAGCTGTGACAAAATCAGTCGCGAATGACCGCCGCGACCAAAGGTTCCATCGATGTAAATGCCGTCGGGGCGAATGTTCAGCCCGTTTACGGCTTCATCCAATAACACGGATGTATGTTTGTAATTTTCAAGCATGCTTATAATGACAAGTCCTGTAATCTCTCGGAAAGCGGTTCGCGAGACGATTGTTCAGCGTCAATGTCTTCCTTAACTTGTTGATACCAGGTCTGTTCATCCCACAATTCAAACTTGTTGAATTGTCCAACCAGCATCACTTCTTTGGCCAGCCCGGCGTGCTGTCGCAACGTGTTTGCAATAAGCAGACGCCCGGCGCTATCCATCTGACATTCACTCGCATGCCCAAGTAACAAACGCTGTATGCGGCGTTCAACCGGATTCATGCTCGACAGACGGGACAATTTTTGTTCGATAACTTCCCATTCAGGCAGGGTGTAAAGGAGCAGGCATGGGTGATGGAGGTCGATGGTGCAAACCATCTGACCTTGCGACTCTTCGCTCAGCAAATCCCGATATCGGGTGGGTACGGCAAGCCGCCCTTTGCTGTCGAGGTTAACCATCGTTGCCCCACGGAACATACTCGAGCTACCCCTCTATGACCTTTTTCACCACTTTACACCACAAATTCCCACTTGAAGGAGTTTACGGATGGTTTTAAAACCTTGTCAAGCCAGAGAGGCCAAGGTTTCTGAATATTTACAGGCAATAAGTTGAGCAAAAACCGGTTAACTGAGTTTTTAATCAGAGGGATTAAAAAATAACGTCATGATTAGTTGAGGAAATTTCATTTAAATAATAATAACGTTCAAAAAGAAAACAATTTGGACATTATTTATCTATTTATATTCTTCTGCTATCGATCTCTCATTTCTTAAAACCAAGGACATTGCTAATAACTTAATTGTCCACGGCCCTAACCGCGCCGTTACAAATCTTTCACACCGCCTGCCCGCCCTGTCTACCGCGGCTCTCACCGCCTGAAAAGGGTTGGCAGAAATTGCCGGGCCAAATTAAGCCGGGAATTCTACAGCAGATTAGCCTGCAGTATTAACGTATTTTTGAAATTGATTATTCCATTTTTATGAGGGAAAACATTTTCAAATAATAATTTGTGTGAGATTGCTCTTAATCTTAATCGGTAATGGATTTTTAAGAATTCGCGAAATCATTTCGCCGCAATTTCAGCCATAGAAAAGTATTGTTTTGTAAAGTCAGGGTTTAGAGGGGGAAAAGTACAGAGAAGGACGAGTTCAGAAATGCCATTACGCATTATCTGAACCCGAAGATCATTTACGGCTCAGGCTGCCACGACGGAATAAGTTACGACGAATCCGGGTCAATCCGGCTTTCGGTTTTCTTGGTTCGTCCAGGCAAGCAAGCACCAGCTCAAGCACTCGTTCGGCAACGTCACGGTGTCTTTGCGCCACGGCCAGAACCGGACATTCGAGGAAGTCCAACAGCTCGTTATCGCCAAAGGTGGCAATCGCCAGGTCAGGCGGCAAGCGCCCTTGCTGCTTCAACGTCACGTCCATCACGCCCTGCAACAGCTGAAATGAGGTGGTGTAAAGCGCTTTCGGCATCTCGTGAGTCTTCAACCACTCGGCAAAAACCAGGGCAGCCGAATCGCGGTCGTAAGCATTGGCATAAAGATAATCTGGCTGGCGAGAGTCACCTTCCCATGCCTGGCGGAAACCGGACTCACGCAGGAAGCTTACGGAAAGCTCCGGCAACGCGCCAAGATAAAGCACGTTTTCGGCAGGGAATTTACGCAGCTCGTCAGCCAGCATGAACGCATCTTCCTGATCGGCACCGACCACGCTGATGAAGTTTTCCGGATCCAGAGCGCGATCGAGCGCGATGATAGGGAAATCATCTTTCGCCCAGCGTTGATAGAAAGGGTGTTCCGGCGGTAACGAGGTGGAGATGATGATTGCATCAACCTGACGCTGCAACAGATGCTCAATACAACGCATTTCGTTATCTGGCTGATCTTCGGAGCAGGCAATCAGCAACTGGTATCCGCGCTGGCGCGCCTGACGTTCCAGAAAATTGGCAATTTTGGTATAGCTGGTGTTTTCCAAATCAGGAATGACCAGCCCGATAGAACGGGTTCTGCCTGCGCGGAGTCCTGCCGCAACGGCATTTGGGTGGTAGTTATGTTCCTTCACGACAGCCATGACCTTCTCGACTGTCTTATCGCTGACACGATACTGCTTCGCTTTGCCATTAATTACATAACTGGCAGTGGTACGCGAAACACCCGCTAACCTCGCGATTTCATCCAGTTTCACCAAGAACCCCTTAATAAAAGTAAATACCCTGAATATCTAACCCAATAAGACCCTACTCGGCAAGGTGTTTTACCATAAGCTCTTACTCCGATAGTGAAAAATCTGGGGGTGCGCACGGAATAATGAAAAATAAAAAAGCCCAACCAAAGTTGAGCTTTTTGTCGATGACTTGGGATTTTTGCTTATCCCGGCGGTAAAACTAGCGCATTACCTTATCACCACGTGACACGCCGACCACGCCCGAGCGCGCAACCTCAACAATCTCGGCCACGTCACGCACCGTGTTGAGGAAAGCGTCGAGCTTGTCGCTGGTACCAACAAGCTGAACCGTGTAAAGCGTAGCAGTCACGTCGACAATTTGCCCACGGAAGATCTCAGTGGAACGTTTAATCTCTTCGCGGCCATAACCAGAGGCCTGAAGTTTGACCAGCATGATTTCACGCTCGACATGAGCGCCCTGCACCAGCTCGTTGACGCGCAATACGTCTACCAGTTTATGCAGTTGCTTCTCGATCTGTTCCAGCACTTTGGCATCGCCCACGGTTTGAATGGTCATGCGCGACAGAGTGGGATCGTCAGTTGGCGCTACGGTCAGGCTTTCGATGTTGTAACCACGCTGGGAGAACAGCCCGACTACGCGAGACAGTGCGCCTGATTCATTTTCTAACAGTACTGATAAAATCCGGCGCATGATTATGTCCTCTCCGTTTTGCTTAACCACATTTCGTCCATTCCACCGCCACGGATCAACATTGGGTAAACGTGTTCGGTTTCATCCACGCTGATATCGACAAATACCAGGCGATTTTTTTGTGCCAGCGCTTCCGCCAGCTTGCTTTCAAGTTCGTCAGGATGGCGAATGGCAATACCGACATGGCCGTAAGCTTCTGCCAGTTTGACGAAGTCAGGCAGTGACTGCATATAAGACTGCGAGTGGCGGCCAGAATAGATCATGTCCTGCCACTGCTTGACCATGCCAAGATAGCCGTTGTTAAGGTTGACGATAACCACTGGCAAATCGTACTGCAGCGCGGTAGACAACTCCTGAATGTTCATTTGGATGCTGCCGTCGCCGGTCACACAGACCACGGTTTCGTCTGGCAGGCCGAGCTTGACACCTAGCGCAGCGGGCAAACCAAAGCCCATGGTGCCCAGACCGCCCGAGTTGATCCAGCGACGCGGTTTATCAAACTGATAATACAAAGCGGCAAACATCTGGTGCTGACCGACGTCGGAGGTGACATAAGCCTCGCCTTTGGTCAAACGATGCAGCGTTTCAATGACTGCCTGTGGTTTGATCGTGCCGGTATTTTTGTCATAACCGAGGCAATTCTTGGCACGCCATTGCTCAATGCTCTGCCACCAATCGCGCAGCGAGTCGAATTCCTGCTTCTCTTCGGCGCTCTCCAATAGCTCGAGCATCTGCACCAGCGTTTGCTTGGCGTCGCCTACGATAGGAATATCGGCATTGACCGTTTTCGAAATCGATGTTGGATCGATATCGATGTGCATAATGGTCGCATTCGGACAGTATTTTTCGAGATTGTTGGTCGTACGGTCGTCAAAACGCACGCCAACGCCGAAGATCAAATCAGCATTGTGCATGGTCATGTTGGCTTCGTAAGTACCGTGCATGCCGAGCATGCCCACGCTCTGGCGATGAGTGCCCGGGAATGCTCCCAGCCCCATCAGCGTTGAGGTGACTGGCAGGTTCAGCTTCTCGGCCAGCGTCAGTAATTCTGCGCTACATTCGGAGTTAACCGCACCGCCACCGACGTAAAGCACCGGCTTTTTCGCCGCCATCAGTGTTTGCAGTGCGCGCTTGATCTGTCCACGGTGGCCTTGCACCGTCGGGTTGTAAGAACGCAGCGAAACCTGTTCAGGATAGGTATAAGGCAGCTTAACTTGAGGATTAACCACGTCTTTTGGCAGGTCGATGACTACAGGGCCAGGGCGACCGGTTGACGCCAGATAGAATGCTTTTTTCAGAACAGTAGGGATATCTTCCGCGCGCTTGACCAGGAAGCTGTGTTTCACGATCGGACGGGAGATCCCGACCATGTCACATTCCTGGAAGGCGTCGTAGCCAATCAGCGAGCTGTGAACCTGACCGGAAAGCACGACCATGGGGATGGAATCCATATAAGCAGTCGCAATGCCGGTAATAGCATTGGTTGCGCCCGGTCCCGAAGTGACCAGCACGACGCCGACTTCTCCTGTTGCGCGCGCATAGCCATCGGCCATATGCACTGCGCCCTGCTCATGTCTGACTAGCACATGATCAATCCCGCCGACCGTGTGCAGGGCATCATAGATATCCAACACCGCTCCGCCGGGATAACCGAATACATGTTTTACGCCCTGATCGATTAACGACCGGACGACCATCTCGGCTCCTGACAACATCTCCATGGGTTTGCCTCCAGGCTTGTGACTTTGTGACGACGTTTCTAATGGATGTCGGAAATCATTCCCTAGTCCGGGTGATGAGGGTTTTGCACCCTTCTGTACTTTTTGTTATTCGGCAATATAACTGATTACCTTAACGTCAGAAATTGGGTCAGGCAAACGGCAAAAAGCCCTTAAAACTGCGCGCCTATCTAGAGCCACTGCCATTCTCGGGGTTATTGGAATAAAAAACCACTTAACGGGTGGGAAAATTCAAATTAATAATGCAAGGAGAGGTAATTACAGAATTAAATTATGACCGGTTCGGGCGTAATTTTTATAATACAAAAAGTGATCAGCTTCACGATATGAGATTAAGAAGGCGAGGCGTTTGTTGATTTTTAATTAATTACCTGAAGCAACGATGATATTTACCCCATCAGGCTAAGTATTTTTAATGCAAGGTGCGAGATGGGGGGAAGTCCGGTCTTCAAGGTAAATGAAAAAATAGCCTACCGTTATGAGTAGTATAAAAAACCATAAAACACGGCTTATGGCAGGCTTACATACTGCGTAAGAAACTCTTTCATCCACAAATGACCTTTATCCTTACTGGCAGACTCATGCCACGATAAATAGCTAGTTATCTTGTTATTAATCCAGGGTAAACGATCAATTTTTAAATTTAATCTTTCTGCACTTTGCTGGGCCAGCCATTTAGGGACAACTGCAATCATTTCTGTCTGTGAAACGATTTCCATAACACTAATCAGGCTTGCCCCCTGATAACACACCCGTTTTTGAGTTTCAGGTTTATTATAGTAAGGCAAACTAAAAGACGAGGGTCCATTTAGTCGAACAACCGCATGTTTTTCCTTGAAATAATAAGTCTGACTCGCCTGCTGCTGAATACGGGGATGATTGTTGGAGGCAATTAGCACCAGCTCGTCTTCGAATAGACGCTGATTATAGTAATCGGCCCGGTCAATGCTACGATAATCCAGCACAAAATCTAGCTCCTGATAGCGCAGCTGATTCTCCAAATTTTCGCTGACCAACGACTCAATATTCAGGGTGACGCAGCGTGAATGCTGCTTGAGCATACTGAGGATTTTCGGTGCTAGTAGCAGGTCCAACGGGCTGTTAATAGTTACGGCAAACTGCCTGCGGCTGGTTTGCTGATCAAAACACAACCCAGGTAATTCATTGGTGACAAGTTGCAAGGCCTGACGGATTGGCCCGTAAATTTGGTGAGCGCGAGCGGTAGGTTCGATACCTCGCCCACAGCGAACAAACAGTTCATCGCTAAACATATTCTTTAAGCGGGAAACGGCATTACTGACCGCAGGTTGCGACATTCCCAACATCCGAGCCGCTCGGGTAATATTTTGTAGTTGCATCACCGCGTCGAAAACGGTTAATAAGTTTAAATCTGCACGACGCAGATGGTTATCCTCATGGCAGGCTTGCAGTTTATTGTCAGGAATTCTTTTACTCTGCGTTTTATCTAAAATAATGTCAGTCATTACGCCCTCCACCTTCGAAAGTTAAGTCCATTTGAACCAACATCTAAACCATTGCTAATTAGCCTGCTGTTTATTAGCACTGAGCGCATGGTGGTTAATCCACGATGAAATAAGCTACTCCAAAAAGTAACTTTTCCATCTGAGTAATTTATGATAATTCGCATTAAAACTTCTTTATTCCTGATAAAACCCTGATTATTTGACCTCATTAATGGATAAAGATGCGGGAGTTACTCGATTCACTATTGATTTACCTATTCACAGAGTTTTATGCCAGATTAACTCCCCTGCTTTTCCTATTGCCTTTTCCGTTGAAAAGCATTCAAGAGTTGACATCAATCCCGCTTTCACGTATCAATTTAAAGCACAGGCACAATGCCCCCAAATTATGAGAAGCTGAAATCCAAATGTTAAAATTCACCCGTCTACTTGGCCTACTACTCAACGCAGAATCATTGCGCGGTATGCCAGTGGGTGAAACTCAGAACTGATTTCAGTCTCCACAAATAGCAAACCCGCGCAAATGCGCGGGTTTTTTTTTATCCGCAAAGCGCGAAAGTAACCACGACAAGGAAAACGAATATGAGCGAACAAGTCATTATTTTCGATACAACGCTGCGTGATGGTGAACAGGCACTGCAGGCTAGCCTGAGTGTTAAAGACAAGCTGCAAATCGCCATAGCTTTGGAAAGAATGGGGGTGGACGCGATGGAAGTCGGCTTCCCTGTTTCTTCTCCGGGTGATTTTGAATCCGTACAAACCATTGCTCGCCAGATCAAAAACAGCCGAGTTTGTGGTCTGGCACGCTGTGTCGATAACGATATCGACGTTGCAGCCGAAGCACTGCGCGTAGCCGAAGCCTTCCGTATTCACGTGTTCCTGGCAACGTCAACTCTGCATATCGAATCGAAGTTGAAGCGTTCCTTTGACCAGGTGTTGGAAATGGCCGTGCATTCCGTCAAGCGCGCACGCAACTACACCAACGACGTCGAATTTTCCTGTGAAGACGCTGGCCGCACGCCGCTGGACAACCTGTGCCGCGTGGTTGAAGCCGCTATAAAAGCCGGTGCAACAACGATTAACATCCCGGATACCGTGGGTTATACCACTCCGCATCAGTTCAGCGGAATCATCACTAATCTGTATGAACGCGTTCCAAACATTGATAAAGCAATTATTTCCGTACACTGCCATGACGATCTGGGGATGGCGGTTGGCAATTCGATCGCGGCAATTCAGGCCGGTGCGCGTCAGGTAGAAGGCACGTTGAACGGTATCGGTGAGCGCGCAGGTAATACCGCGCTGGAAGAAGTGATCATGGCGATTAAAACCCGCTCCGATTACATGCAGGTGCACACCAATATTAATCATAAAGAAATCTACCGTACCAGCCAGATCGTCAGCCAAATCACCAACATGCCAATCCCGGGTAACAAGGCGATTGTGGGTTCTAATGCCTTCGCCCACTCCTCGGGGATTCATCAGGACGGCGTTCTGAAAAATCGTGAAAACTATGAGATTATGACCCCGGAATCAATTGGCCTGAATCAGGTACAGTTGAACCTGACCTCACGCTCTGGCCGTGCCGCAGTCAAGCACCGCATGGAAGAGATGGGCTATAAGGAATCCGACTATAATATGGATCACCTGTACACCGCGTTCCTGAAACTGGCCGATAAAAAAGGTCAGGTTTTCGATTACGATTTGGAAGCGCTGGTGTTCATTAACAAGCAGCAGGAAGAGCCAGAGTTTTATCGTCTGGACAACTTCAGCGTGCAGTCAGGTTCAAGCATTACCGCGACAGCGTCGGTGAATTTGGCCTGTGGCGAAGAGATTAATACTGAAGCGGCTATCGGTAATGGCCCTGTTGATGCAGTGTATGAAGCCATTAATCGCATAACAGGTTATAACATTGAGTTGATTAAATACCAGCTGACCGCGAAAGGTCACGGCCGTGACGCGCTGGGTCAGGTGGATATTGTTGTGTCCTATCAGGGGCGTCGTTTTCACGGAGTCGGACTGGCGACCGATATTGTCGAGTCCTCCGCGAAAGCAATGGTGCATGTGCTGAACAGCATCTGGCGCAGCAAGCAGGTAGAAAAAGAGAAACAACGCCTGCACAACGATCGTATTACACAAAATAGCAAACAAAATAATCAGGAAACGGTGTGAACATGAGCAAGACCCATCATATTGCTGTATTGCCCGGCGACGGAATTGGCCCTGAAGTTATGGCCCAGGCTTACAAAGTGCTGGAAGCAGCACGTCAGCGTTTTGGTTTAAATATCACCACCAGCGAATACGACGTCGGCGGCGCGGCTATCGACAAACACAACACCCCACTGCCTGCGACCACCGTTGCGGGCTGTGAGCAGGCCGATGCGATTTTGTTTGGCTCTGTAGGTGGCCCGAAATGGGAACATCTGCCAGCAGATTCCCAGCCGGAACGAGGTGCGTTACTCCCGCTGCGCAAGCATTTCAAACTTTTCAGCAACCTGCGCCCTGCCAGCCTGTATAAAGGTCTGGAAGGATTTTGCCCGCTGCGCAGCGACATCGCCGCACGCGGTTTCGATATTCTTTGCGTGCGTGAACTCACTGGCGGTATTTACTTTGGTCAACCGAAAGGCCGTGAAGGTCAGGGCCAGCATGAGAAAGCATTTGATACCGAGGTTTATCACCGTTTCGAGATCGAACGCATTGCCCGCATCGCGTTTGAATCAGCGCGTAAACGCCGCAATAAAGTGACTTCTATCGATAAAGCCAACGTGTTGCAGTCGTCTATCCTGTGGCGTGAAGTGGTTAGCGAAGTCGCGAAAGACTACCCAGACGTGACGCTGGTTCACATGTACATCGACAACGCGACCATGCAGTTAATCAAAGACCCGTCTCAGTTTGACGTCATGCTGTGTTCCAACCTGTTCGGCGACATCTTGTCTGACGAATGCGCGATCATCACCGGCTCCATGGGCATGCTGCCTTCTGCCAGCATGAACGAGCAGTCGTTTGGTCTGTTTGAACCCGCGGGCGGCTCAGCGCCAGATATCGCCGGTAAAGACATTGCGAACCCAATCGCGCAAATTCTCTCACTGGCGCTGCTGTTGCGTTATAGCCTGAATGCAGAAGATGCAGCGAATGCGGTTGAAAAGGCTGTTAACAAGGTTCTGGAGCAGGGCCATCGTACCGGCGATTTGGCCAACGGCGGTCACGCAGTGGGTACCAACGAAATGGGCGACATCATCGCGCGTGTTGTTGCCGAGGGGGCGTAATGTCCAAAACGTTATATCAAAAATTATTCGATGCACACGTGGTGTTTGAAGCTGAAAACGAGACACCGCTGCTGTATATCGACCGCCATCTGATTCATGAAGTGACCACTCCGCAGGCCTTTGACGGCCTGCGAGCAATGAATCGTGGCGTGCGCCAGCCGGGTAAAACCTTTGGCACAATGGATCATAACGTTTCAACGCAGACCAAAGATATCAACGCCAGCGGTGAAATGGCGCGCATTCAGATGCAGGAACTGATCAAGAATTGCGCCGAATTCGGCATTGAATTATATGACCTTAAGCACCCGTACCAGGGTATTGTGCACGTTATGGGGCCTGAACAGGGCCTGACTTTGCCGGGTATGACGCTGGTATGCGGTGACTCGCACACTTCAACACACGGCGCTTTTGGCGCGCTGGCGTTTGGCATTGGTACGTCGGAAGTCGAACACGTGCTGGCAACACAGACGCTAAAGCAGGGTCGCGCCAAGACGATGAAAATCGAAATTGTCGGTGATGCGCCTGTCGGTATCACCGCCAAGGACATCATTCTGGCGGTTATCGGTAAAACCGGCACTGCGGGTGGTACCGGTCACGTGGTCGAATATTGTGGTCCGGCAGTAGAAGCATTAAGCATGGAAGGTCGCATGACCCTGTGCAATATGTCGATCGAACTCGGCGCCAAGGCGGGCCTGGTCGCTTCTGATGAGACCACCTACGCCTATCTGAAAGGCCGCCAGTTTGCGCCGAAAGGACAGGATTGGGACGATGCAGTTGCCTATTGGGAAACCATGAAATCTGACACCGATGCGGTGTTTGATCAGGTGGTTACTCTCGACGTGGCGGACATAGCGCCACAGGTCACCTGGGGAACCAACCCAGGCCAAGTCATGGGCGTTAATCAAACCATCCCTTATCCAGAATCTTTCAGCGATCCTATTGAGCGTGCTTCAGCCGAGAAAGCGTTGGCTTACATGAACCTGCAACCAGGTATCAAGCTGACTGACGTGGCCATCGATAAAGTGTTTATCGGCTCCTGTACCAACTCGCGTATTGAAGATCTGCGCGCGGCGGCGGCGATTGCCAAGGGGCGTAAAGTTGCCTCGGGCGTTCAGGCGATCGTGGTTCCAGGATCCGGACCGGTCAAAGCGCAGGCGGAAGAAGAAGGTCTGGATCAGATCTTTATCGAAGCCGGTTTTGAGTGGCGCTTGCCGGGGTGCTCGATGTGCCTGGCAATGAACAATGACCGTCTGAACCCAGGCGAGCGTTGCGCGTCCACCAGCAATCGCAATTTCGAAGGCCGTCAGGGTCGCGGGGGACGCACTCATCTGGTCAGCCCAGCGATGGCAGCAGCAGCAGCGGTGACCGGCCACTTTGCCGATATTCGCGAACTGAATTAAGGAGACGTCAGTGGCAAAATTTATCACCCATAGTGGTCTGGTGCTGCCTTTAGACATCGCCAACGTCGATACCGACGCCATCGTTCCGAAGCAGTTCCTGCAAATGGTAACGCGCGTGGGTTTCGGCCAGTTCCTTTTCTATGACTGGCGTTATCTGGAAGGTCAAGGCTACACGCCCAACCCTGATTTTATTCTGAATAAGCCTGAATATAAGGGTGCCAGCATATTATTGGCACGGGAAAATTTTGGCAGCGGTTCGTCGCGTGAGCATGCGCCGTGGGCGCTGACAGATTACGGCTTCCACGCGATTATCGCCCCTAGCTTTGCCGATATTTTCTATAATAACTCTTTCAACAACCAGCTGTTGCCGGTCACCCTTGCCGAAGAGCAGATCGACGAGCTGTTTACCCTGGCTAAAGAAGAAGTTGGTGTGCATTTCGAGGTAGATCTCGAGAATCAGGTGGTTCGCGCGGGCGGAAAAAGCTATCCGTTTGTGATAGACAGCTTCCGTCGCCACTGCATGATGAACGGTCTGGATAGCATCGGCCTGACGCTACAGCATGAAGACAGCATTTCTGCCTACGAGAAAACGCAACCTGCCTTTATGCGTTAACCGATTGTATTCCTTACCACTAACCCGCCGTCCGGCGGGTTAGACATTTTTTACCCGCGTCATCAGCAGCATAGCCACTGCCGACAGTCCCAATGCGATCCAATACACCTGATAGTGACCAAAATTTTCGACTATCGATCCTTGAATAACGCCCGCCAGAATGGCTCCGGTTGAAATACTGTTGGTAAACAGCGTGGTTGCCGATCCCGCCCTGCCCGGCATCAAATCCTGAAAATACAGCATGCCAATACCGGCGATAATGCCGATAAAAATCGCGTTAAACAGCTGCAAGGCCATCAGCGCCGCCTTGAACTGGAAAAGGATCAGGCCGAGATAAAACAGCACGCCAAACAGCGTTGCGCACATCATCAACTTTTTCTTGCCCGTGCGCTTGACGAGGTACCCCGCTATCAACATGACGGGGATTTCAAGCCCCGCCGCCGCGCCCATCAACAGGCCAGCCAGTCCTTCCGGCAGATGCATGTCCGCAGTGATATAAAGAGGCATATCAATGATGTACATGATATTGCAGGTCCACATCAGCAGCGAGGCAATAAACAGGATCCGCACATCACGATTTTTCCAGGCGCTGGCGTGCACGGCAACTTCATCAACCGGCTGTTCAATTCTTTGCACTGACGGCAGAAAGAACCACACCATTAGCGCGCCAAAGGCAAACACTGCGGCGGCGCAGAGATACATCAGAGTGAAGCCGTAATTGAGTGCCAGCATAAAGGAAATTGGCGGCCCGAGTACCCATGCCAGCGACAGCGTGGCTCGCATCATGGAGCTGAACATCACCACTTCCCTGGCCGAGCGGTCTGCGTATTCCCGCGCCAGAGCAAACAGTTGTGGCATTGAGGCATTACCGATAGCCGCCAGCAATACCCCTACACTTATCAGCACCAGATAGTCGCGGCTAAAGGCAAAAACCAGGCTGTTACAGATTGCCAGCACGGTGCAACAAAACAGCAGCTTGCGGCGATCGCCTTTTTTGTCGGAATAGTTAGCCAGCATAAAGCTGATCACAATCCCGGCCAGTGCGTTTACCGTGTAAAACATCCCGACCCAAAGCGGCCTGACTTTAACTTCGTTGGTGAGAAACAGGCTGAGCGTTGGGGCTTGTAGCGCTCCGGCAATCCCGCTCAGGAAAGACACCAGTAGAAAAGTGGCGAAAATAAAAGATAAACGACGAGAAGACATAGACCATCCCTGATAACCGCAAAACTGTATGGCGAGAAAACATATTCAATTTTAAGCGTAGAGAGCAAATACAAAAAAACCAGTGAATACCCTCACTGGCTGGCGGATTTGACGCTAAATCTGCCTGGTTTGCGCCCACCAATGCATAAACCTGCTTTCAACACTGTTACATAATCTCTACAATAGCGCCGTTCTCAACGGGGTGCTGATACACCGATTTGCGCAGGCAAAGCCGGTATAAAGCTGAGAAAAAACCCGTCGAACCTGATCCGGTTAATACCGGCGAAGGGATTTGAGAGTGCAACTTGCTGACTCAAAGTCCTTTGCCACGCCTATTTTTCTCTCAAGGTAAAAGTTGGAGTGCAAAGTGTTTAATAAATTACTGCCCTGTCTGATGCTGGTGGCTATACCGGCATTCGCGGCCAAGCCCGTTCTCACTGTTTACACCTATGACTCCTTCTCTGCCGACTGGGGCCCAGGCC
>CAWUIY010000042.1:0-21986 GCA_963922555.1 uncultured Serratia sp.
CGGCAGACGTCAGCGTAGAAAATAAAACCGGCGTGGCCACTGATTACCCCGGTTATACCCATGTCCCCTATGCCGACGTTTATCGCCTTAATCGCATCGCGTTAGACACCAACACTATGAATTCAGAAACCGATATTACCGACAACGTGCGTAATGTGGTGCCAACACGGGGTGCTTTGGTCCTTTCCAGCTTCGATACCCATATCGGTGTCCGCATGCTGATCACCCTGGAGCATAATCATCATCCTGTGCCTTTTGGCGCCTCGGTACAGGAACTGAATTCTGATAATACCAGTATCGTCGGCGATGATGGGCTGACTTATTTAAGTGGAATGCCACAGAACGGTAAATTAAAAGTGCAATGGGGTTCTTCGGGTAATGAAAGATGCACCGCTGATTATCAAATTAGAAATATGAATAAGCAACTGCCGATTTATAATCTCACAGAGGCCTGTCAATAAATTTATTATGAATTGGCAATCAGATATTTTTTACTAAGAGGCATGATGATTAACTCTATTTGCAAGAGTGTTTTATTGGTTTGTATATTTTGTTCTTCCAACGCCTTTGGAATGCACTGTACAACAAATATGGGAACGTATGTCTATAACTATAATTTTTCAATGATGTCATATCAAAATACGGTAGGTTTCAGCACGCCCTGGTCGTCATTTTACTCTGGAGGAAGATACTCTCTGGCGGGCGGTTGTACCCAACAAACCACCTTTTACTCTGGATTGCCCGCGGGTTCAATGACCCTGGCAACTGGCGGTGGTGATGGAACTAACTGGTACAACCTGGCAGACAATGACTATTTGCAGGTCGCCTCTCAAATAAGTATTTTTGATGGATACAGTGGTTCCAATCGATTTCATAGTGTTCCTTTTATCGATATTGCTGATAATTGCGGACCGTCTTGCCCGTCTTCATCATTTAGTCCCTCAGGTTCTCGCGTCAATATAAAACTGAGAATTAAAAAGAAGTTCGTCGGCCCAAGTTTTATTGTTAATGAACCGATCGCATATTTATATGCAAATCAGGGAGGTCCGGGATTAGGCCAGGGACAGCCTGTGGTACAGATTAATTTAAATGCCACCATGACCGTACCTCAAAGCTGCACTATTAATGCTGGAACGGTGGTTGAATTTGATTTTGGTAATATTCGCGCTCAATCTTTTTCCCTTGCAGGGGCGGGTCAAAAGCCTACGGGTGTCAACAAATTACAAAAAACCATTGGTATTAGTTGCAATGATATCTCGGCACAAACCTCGATGACGCTGCGACTGGAGGCAGGCAATGTCAGCGGTAATGCTGTGGTGTCTGATAATCCTGATGTTGGATTCGTTTTAGCAAATTCAACTGGAACTCCCCTAACCCCAAACGATAGCCGCAGCGTTATTCCCTTCAAACTCGATGACAACAGCCAGGCAAATGTCTCGCTGCAATCATGGCCGGTAAGCGTAACAGGCCATCAGCCGAGCGCCGGGCCTGTTACGGCCATCGGTTATCTTCGCGTGGACTACCAGTAAGGTGTTCAATGAATAAGCCTAGGGTATTCAAATTACTTATTGTTTTAATGAGTCTTTTCAGCTCGGCCAGCTATGGTGGAAGTATTGGGGCGAGCAATATTAAATTCACCGCCAATATTGTTACCTGGACCTGCACAGTCGACACCACGAGCCAAAATATTACCGTCGATTTAGGAGAATGGAATACCGGCTCCTTTGGATCTTCCGCCATCAAAACCCCACCCGTTAAATTTTCAATTTCATTAAATAACTGCAGCAACACCTCTGTGACTACCACCTTTAGCGGCAAAAGTGACAGCACTGATAGCGATTATCTGGCGTTGGACTCCGCGTCGACGGCTAAAAATATCGCCGTGCAAATTCTCGATAATGACAAGACGCCACTTCCGCTGAATAAAGCATCAAGCTCGATTGCCGTTGATCCGTCGGGTAGTGCCAGGTTGAACTTTTATGCGGCTTACATCACCACCGCCAATGAGGTACAAGCGGGTAGTGCCGATGCTGAAGCTACATTTACCCTCAACTACTACTAATCATCTGATTTTAAAAGTAAAAAAAACTAAAAAATCAATTTCCGCTCAATAAACATACCCTTTAAAAACAATACGATACCTTTAATAGACTGGCCTAAATTGACGAATTTTAGGAATGCCAGGGGTGATCTTTGGAATTTAATCCTGACTAATGGCTTTACAGTAGAAGATTTAATAAAACATTAATAAAAATGAAGTGATTTAGAAAAAACGCAGTTTTATATTAAAAAACCGCATCTATAGGAAATAAAATTAACCCTTCAAAAGATGGGAGCAAACACTTTGGTAAAAAATTAAAAAAAATTTACTTGATTTAAATCAATGTTTTTTATAGTTTTTAGCCATGTGTTTTACATAACATTACAAGTGAATCTCTTTGGTAACACAATTGAGTATGTGAAAAAAAACTACATATCATCTAGTATTGGTTTAACAGAGCTTATGTAACGCTGAGCTAGTTCTCAGGAGCATGTGGTGTAAGTTAATCGTATTGAGGTCACTACTACAGGACGTGGATGTGATTTTGTTTGAAAAACAAACGATTTGGGTCTCGAGAATGATCCACCTGATGCTAAGCGCTAACGCAAACTCGTAATAAAACTCTGGCCCTTACAGGTAACAGAATTCGCCGAGTTTGAATTCCGCGCTATGAGCTCATTAAGAGCACAATACAGGTAGTCTTCTTTGTTATTCCAAATTCTGTCTTTGTTTTGATGGAATATTGCTAAACGATAAACGTCGATATTAGAAAATTTCGTCACTGTGTTTCCAGAGTTCTGGAAAAGTTGACACGAATTTGTCATCTATCCAGATCTGATAATGTCTCTCAAGATAGATGTGTAATTAGTCGGATATACCCTTTAATTAATAAACTTATTATTACTTAAAGTTACTGTTACTTGAAGTCACCACAATTAAGGAGTAAGCATGGACATTATCCAAGACTATAATGTTACATTGAGAATGTGGGAGCCTGAAGATGTTCAAGGCTATTCGGAAATGGCTGCAAATCAGGAAGTCATGAAGTTTATCTCATCGGGTAAACCTCGAACGAAAGATACCGTTGAACAAGAAATTGCCCGTTTCCGAGCTTCTCAGGAACAGTATGGTTTTTCTCGTTGGGCGGCGGTTCTGGGTGAAGAACAGCGTTTCATGGGCTTCGCCGGGTTTGAGAAGAAAGAACATGGCATCAACTTCGGTATGCGTTATGACGAACCTTGGTGGGGAACGCCTTGGCCGTTCATTGCAGGTCATCTTGCCTTAAGCCACGCTTTTGACGTTTTGAAATTGGAACAGGTTTATACCATGACCAATATCAAAAATGTTAAAGCCATCAATATGAACCTTAAATATCTTCAACTCGAAGAATTAACTGACGGTATTTTTGACTCAGAATACGGCCCTCATCAACGTATTATTTTCCGACAAGAACGCTTCCAGCAAGTTCGTAAAGCGAATGAAGGTAAAATCATCAAATTAGTGGGTAGTAAACGTTTTGCCGATAACAAAATCAATTAAAGGCTGTTGAAATGGAAAATGATGATGTCGTCCTTCTTTGCGACCACGACGTGTTCCAGGGGGAAAAAAAGAATCCAGTGTTATGGGCTCTTTGGTTTCCTCTGGGCATATTAGTCGCAATATGCAGGGTCTTCCTGCTATTTATTTATACTTTACTTATTCAATTTTGTTCGGTACATACAAAGAAAAAATCTTATATTCGTTTACTTCGGTTACTAGGTATTAAAATCACCTACAACCTGGACTATGACACAGTAGAAAAACACACAAATGGATGCATCGTCGCGGCGAATCACATCAGTGTATTCGATCACTTCCCAGCATTGGCCATGCCTTTAAGCACATTGATGGTCCACCATGTCGACAGTTTTGCCGGCAAGGTGATGGGCTTCATGCTGTTTAAAGGATCTGGCTCGTCATATTGGGAGGTCAACAATCTCAAAGAAATGATGAAGCGATTCCGTGACTGGAAAAAGTCGCCAGATGGCGTTGCGCTTTATGTCACACCTGAGGCAACGATCAACAATCGCAAGGGTTTATTCCGTTTTCGTCCTGACTTTTTGGTCAGAGGTCGCCCGGTTGTACCACTGGCAGTATCAATCAATTTGCCTTTTGGCCTAGCCCCTAATCCCATTGACTCATCGGGTGTGATAAAGTTTATCCGCCTGCTGAGCAGTCCAACCATTCATTTTCACATGCAGTTTCTGGATCAGATACCCGCTTACGTTTCAGAATCCGAATCGGGCACCGGCCAGCAATATGCTGACCTGGTTCAGAGCAAGATTGCTGAACACCTGGCGATTCCAGCCACTCTCGTCACGCGTGAAGATAAGCACCACTATCGCGCCGCAAGGAAAAAATAATGGATGTGATCTTCGATTTTGACTTCACTCTGTTACCGGAAGAAAGCACGGTAGAAGTTCTGAAAATTGCGCTAGAAAACGACCCGCAACGCCCGATGCTTATGCAAAGATTGGCGGATATTGCCCCAAGAGCGCTGGCTGGTAAAGCCAGTTTTGGAGAGAATCTCTTCATGCTGCAAATGGCAAGAAGAGTCAGAAAAAGTCACATTAAACTGTATGTTGAGCGTAGCCGAGATCGCCTGTTACCGGTTTTTCACCAGTTATTTGCCGATCTGAAACAGGCTAATGCCAACATCCATATTATCTCTGGCGGCTATGAAGAGTGGATTAAACCCCTTGCCGCCGAATGGGGAATTTCCCCTGAGAATGTGACGGGCAACCGTTTTCTTTGGTGGCGTAACAATGCAATCGGCCTGCGCCCTTCCCCAATGTGGTCCTCGAAAAAGAGTAAGACCTTCATTGTTGGAGAGTTACGCAAAAAGAAAATCATCAACAGCCCTGCGTTGATTATTGGCGACGGCACTGCTGACAGAGATGTCTGGCACCGAGGTGCTGTTCGCTGGTGTGTCATCGCAGAGTATTTTAACAAGGAAAGTCTGGAAGACGGCGAGCACTGCTACAAGGCTTCGACGCCTGAAGAGATGTGCCAGAGCGTGTTACACATTGTCCAAAGCCGCTCCCGGGAATCTGCTCAGCAAGCTGAATTGGTTTCCTGAAGCCAGCAATGCGTTGCAGACATAAAAAGCCCCGCTAATCTGCGGGGCTTTCACTTTTAGGCCTTATATTTGCAATCTGCACCCGTCGCGGCTAAACGAGCCTGCACAGGCACTCCCCCGCCTTTTGCTGCAAGTAAATAGTCCTAAGAATCATTCAGAGACTAGGCTTCCTGCTGCCTGATGAGTCTTGACGCTTGCCAGTCGATCCGTTCAAACAACACCATGGTAATCACCGCCAGTAGCAGATTGGTTATCGGAAAGGCATACCACAGGCCGGAGATATTCAGTGAGGTGTAACCGGATAACCCCCAGGCCAGCGGGATCTGTATCAGCCATTGCGATATCAGCGCCAGCGTCATGGTCGTCATCGTGCGTCCCGTGGCGCGGAAAGCGCCGCTAAGCGCCATCTGTAGGCCAATCAGCCCATAGCTCGGGGCAATAATATGCAGGAAACGCACCCCGTGGTCGATGACCGAAGTTTGGCCGGGTGCAAAGAAGGCCACAATATCCGATGCAAAAGCGTAGGCCAGAAGGCCCACAAAGCTTAATACGATAAAGGCAATCATCGCACTCAATCTTCCAATCGCACGCGCCCGCTCGAAATGCCCGGCACCAATGTTTTGCCCGACCAGCGTTGCCGTGGCGATCGACACCCCGATCGCCGGGACAATCACCAGCGCATTGATGTTATTCACCACGCCATAAGCGGCTGTCACTACGGTTCCCAGCACCGCCACCAGCGACATCATTCCGCTGGCGCTCAGCGCGTGCGCGCAAAGCTCAATGGAGGCGGGAACGCCAAGACGAAACACCGATTTGAAAATATCCAGCCGAGGTTTCATCGCACCAAAAGGAAGCTTGAGAACCACAAAACGGGAATGCATCATCAGCAGCCCTGCGACCATGGCAATCCCCTGATTAACAAGAGTGGCGATACCCGCCCCCGTTACCCCAAATGCCGGAATCATACCCCAGCCATAGATCAGCAGAGGATCCATAATCGCGTTGAGGATCAGTGTCCCTAGCGTGATCATCAAAGGAATACGGACTTCGCCAGAACCTCGCATCAGCGATTGCAGCATGGAAAAACCAAAGGTAAAGACCAGCCCCCCAAGCAGAACGCGTAAAAAGCTTAGCGCTGAGGGCAAGACTTCTGCCTGGGTACCAAGAACGTGCAGCATCCATGGAGCCAGTAGATACCCCACTATCGAAACAGGTATCGAGAACAGCAACGACATGAGAAACACCTGGGCGGCGATGTTATTGGCCTCTTTAAACAGGCGAGCGCCCACACACTGGGCGACCAGTGTTGTCCCTGCCACGCTCAGGCCGATACCCAGAGCAAAAAACAGAAAAAAAAACGGCTGCCTCACCGATATCGCTGCGACGGCCGTATCACCTAAACGCCCCACCCAGAAGGCATCAATAATGATATATCCGGACTGTAAAAGATTAGCGAGAATAACCGGCACGCCGATTTTGGTCAGCGAGCGTAATATCGAACCCTGTAGCAACGTATTTGCCGGGCTGGTGGATAACTCAGAAGCCAAGGATTGATCCCTTAATATGAATGAGTTGGAAAGTTTATTGTTATTATCAAGACGGTTAAATTGAACCGTCGCCGCGAAAAATCAGCAATTTGCCGAGTAATTCCTGCCGCATTCTGTTGTCCTGACCGAAAGTACAAATATGAATACTCACCTGCGCCCTGTCCGGTCTCGAGGGTGAGATGTCGATTTCGGTAATCTTTGCATTGATACGCAGTCGGTCCCCCGGTCGTGTCGGCCTGGCCCAGCTGATTTTCTCGACGCCGGTACCGATTATGCCGTGGGCCAGAGGCAGGCTTTTTACCAGTAAATTCATAGTGATACTCACCGTATGCCAGCCGCTGGCGGCAAGTCCTCTAAAGAAGGAGTCTTTTGCCAGTTCGTCGTCCATATGGAAAGGCTGCGGGTCGTATTTTGTCGAAAACTCGGTGATTTCCTCTGCGCTGACGTAATATTCAGCGCTGTGGAATACCTGTCCGACTTTAAGCCCGTCGAGATGAAGTTTGCCGGAAGGTGTCTCTCGAACCTCACTTTCTAATGAATAATTTTCCGCCGTATCCAACCAGTCATTCGAAGAATTTTTAACGTACATATTTACGATTTCCCCTTTTCAACTTGAGCCTGAATGGCGGCTTGTATTTTCCAAAACCCAGAGTGTTTAACGCATTGTCAGCGCCAAAATTTTGCCACTGCAATGTCTACGAAAAGGCCATTAATCCGGTCCGTGACTGGCCGCGCCGCAGACGAAAGCCGATAAAATCCTCTGCACGTTCAAACGCCAGATAAATGTTATAGCGATAAAGCTGTTCAAAGGTTAATCCCGGCGGTTGCACGTAGCTGTGCCCCGGATAAATCGCCACCTTGCCCGGCAAAATGGCTTTCAATCGTTCGATACTTGAAAACAGGCTGGCCGCCGCGGTGCTGTCTGAACACATCCCGCAGCCCTCAATGAACAGCGTATCGCCGGTGAACAGATGCTGATCAATCCAGAAACAGGTACTGCCCGCCGTGTGTCCCGGCGTAATAATCGGTCGGACAAGCATGCCCGCGGCCTCCCACGGGCGTTCTTCGAAGGTGCGCATTGCGGTAATGTTAAAGCCGGATGACGCGGCCTCTGTTTGCGATATCCATACTGGACAGCCGTGACGACCAGCCAACGCTTCTGCAAGATCAACATGATCTGCATGCGCGTGAGTGATCAGAATACCCGCCAGCTGCGCATTGGACTCTCGCAGCGCGTTTTCCAGCGTGTCGATTTCCCAGGCCGGATCAATCAGCAACGCCTGCCCCGTTCGGCGATTCAGCACCATGTAGTTATTGTTGATAAAACGACCGCGACAGACTTTTAAGGTCTTTACCGCGATATCTTCCGTCAGGATCTCTTGTTGTTGTTTCAAAGCAAACCCCAGCCCTGCAATTCGGAGATAGTGGTATCCACCCCGTTCTCCTGCTTCACCTGCTGCCAAAGCTTTTTGGCGCACCCTGTCACCTCGGCAGAAAAGCTCTTGTTCAGTGCGCTCTCAATTTCATCTTCACCCG
Source organism: uncultured Serratia sp. (assembly GCA_963922555.1). Classification (GTDB taxonomy): domain Bacteria; phylum Pseudomonadota; class Gammaproteobacteria; order Enterobacterales; family Enterobacteriaceae; genus Rouxiella. The sequence continues at coordinate 8,246 of CAWUIY010000042.1, forward strand.
ATTTCTTCATATCAATGCTGCCGCCGCTGACGCCCAGTTTTTCAAGTTGCCATGCCCAATAAAACTGATCGTAAATAAATGGCATGATCACCTGAGGAGTGCCGGCTCTCGCTGCCGCGGCCACAGTGCCGCCGCCGCCGTGATGAAAAACGCTTCTGACTCTCGGAAACAGCCATTCGTGCGACACGCTTTCCACACACATCACTCCCGGCAGGTTGGCGGCCAAAATCATTTCGCTATCCAATGCCCCGCCGCCACTCATGATTACAGCACGCATGCCTGAACGTTTGATGACGTTGATAATTTTTTGCGTCAACGCCTGCGGATCAGAACTGGACATGCTGCCAAAGCCGATGTAAATCGGCGTCTCACCCTGAGCAATAAAACGTTCCAGCTCGGGTGAAACGGCCTGCGTGGTGCTGACTTCGCCGAACCAGTTGCCGGTAATTTTGATGGTTTCTCTCGGCCATTCGTCCGGTCTCGGCACCAGATGCTGGCTAAAGGCATAGAGGATTTTTCTGCTAGCGTTGTTTTTATCCGCCCACGGACCGCTCCAGCGCCAGTCAGGTAATCCCAGGCTAGCTCTGCAGGCGGTGAAAGATTTGGCGACGAATCGCCACATTACGAGGCGCAACAGTTTCCACACGGCAATATTAATAAACCCCGGCAGGCGAATGATTTTTTTCAGGAAAAACGGCGGGATCGATTTTGACGGCGTCAACGGTGCAAAATAGGTCGTCACCACCGGGATATCAAACTTCTCGCCGATCGACATGGCCAGCGGCACCGCCTGGTTGGCCGCGATGATCAGGCGGCTATCCTTTGCCGCCGCAATCGCCTGTTCAACCCACAGTGCCATCAGCTGGTTAACCACGCCGGACATCTTTTTGGCCGCCTTACGGGCCGACTCGCCGTCCATCAGGTCCTGCTCAACCTGACGAGACTGAGGCAGGTCGAGATCCCATTTGTCGTACCCCAACCCTTCATCGGTGACGATTTTTTCATTTCGTTCGCCCGACATAATCGAGCATTCGTGGCCCAACTGCTGCAATCTCTTTCCCAGCACGATAAACGGGCGAATATCGCCCATTGATCCGGCAGTAAAAATACTTACCTTCATCAGTCTTTTACCCCGTTACTGCGGCTTGTCCTGAGCGCTGATCTCGCCATGGCTGACTCCTCTTTTTGGAATGATCGCCCGCAGATTTTCGAAGCCGTGCAAGAAGTTAGAGAAAACACGTTTCGGCTCTTCAAGCACCTCGATAGTGGAGAATCGCTTGAGAATTTCCTCCCAGATAACCGCCAGCTGCATTTCGGCTACCCGGCTACCCACGCAGGCGTGCACGCCAACGCCAAAGGAGAGATGTTTGCGAGCGCGTTCACGATCGATACAAAAGGTGTCCGGATCGTCAATCGCCGAGGCGTCGCGGTTGCCGGATAAGTACCACATCAATACGCGGTCACCCTGACGGATCGTTTTGCCACGGATCTCAACGTCCCGATTAGCGACCCGGCTCATAAAGCTGATTGGCGATTGGAAACGCAGCGTTTCGGCGACCATCGACATCACCAGCCTCGGATTTTCACGCAGCTTGGCGAACTCTTGCGGATATTTATCAAGCCAGTACAGGCTGCCTGAAATGGTGTTCCGCGTGGTGTCGTTACCGCCGATAATCAGCAGAACAATGGTGCCGCGAAACTCTTCCAGCGTCATATCGCAGGTTTCAGGATGATGGGCGAGCATCGAAATCAGGTCATGTGCGGGCGGTTCATTGCGACGCTTTTCCCACAGCGCTTCAAAGGCCTGATAACATTTGACCGTTTCTTCAGCCTTGTGCTCCCAGCTTTTGACCGGCCCGCGACCCGGCTCGCACATCAGAATGTCAGACCAATAGGTGAGCAGACGGCGATCTTCGAAAGGGAAATCAAACAGCGTAGCCAGTACCGTCGCGGTCAGCTCTTTTGAGACTTTATCAACCCAGTCAAAAGGCACGCCAATCGGCAGGTTATCAAGAATAATACCCGCACGTTCGCGCATTATCGGCTCCATGCGTGCCAGGCTGGCGGGTCCCATCCCTGGCGTTACCGCCTTGCGATGTTTCGTGTGTTCGGGCGGGTCCATGGTGATAAAACCTACGTTTTTACGCCGTTTATGGCCCAATGCCCGCAGCGCCGCCTCGAGGTTGACCTTCTCCTCGATCGATTTCAGATCAATATTTTCCGTGGAGGTAAAGTCGCGATGATTATTGCCTACGGCGCGAATATCGTCCCACAGGGTCAGCGACCAATAAGGCCCAAATTCGCTCTCTGCCGTGAAATGCACCGGATCCTCGCGTCTCAGTCGTTCGAATACCGCCATCTCGGTGGCGTTCACAAAGCGGTCGCGGCGCGCAGGGTTAAGCTTTGCCAGGGGCAATGAATAAATATCTTCAAATTCAACGTGTGCTAGCTCAGTCATTTCCACTCACTCATTATATTTTTAGATAGCGCTTCGGCATGCGTGTTAACGCACGAGCTGAAGCCACCACTGTACAAGCTCGGAAACATGGGGCGCTTTCAACACGCTAAAGTGTTGAGCAGGCCCCGCCACGGTCTTCAGCTGTTCTGCCCAGAGTGCCCATCCCGCTGCATCTTCATGGCGACGCTCAAGGTCTTGCTCACCGTTCAACGACGGATCGCCTACCTGGACCAGATTCACCTGCCCGTGATAGCGCGATGCCGGGAGATAGCGAGCCTGTCGCGCGGCATAAAAGGTTTGCCACGGCCCTGTTAACAGCTGCGCGGATGAGTTAGGCGGGATCTTGCCAGCGTGATTAAGATGCTGATGGATAACCTCAAGCATCTTTTCAATCTCGTGATTGGCATAAATGGACGGGTCAATCTCTACGGCGATATCCAGATTAAAACCGAGACTTTCGACGTATTCGCGCATGCACGCCGCCAGGCTGCGAGCCATCACCTCCTCTGCATGGCTTTGAGGGGGTTCGGAATCGATCAGCGTCAAGGAGGCCACGCGCCCGCCTTGTTCCTGCCACTGACGCGCCATCTCAAACGCGACCTGGCCGCCGAAAGAATGCCCCAGCAGGTGAACAGGCATCTGTAGCGAAAATCCTGCCTGTTGAATTGCCCTCAGATTACGCAATGCGGCGGCATCAACCGCCCGGTCTGGGTCACACGTGCCATCAATCCCCTTGTGAAGCAATCCGTATACCGGCTGACTGACCGGCAGAGCCTGAATCAGCGGCAGGAAGTCGGTAACCGTTGCCCCCGCGCCGGGCACGCAAAACAGCGGCGGCCTGCTGGCGTCGCCTTTCTGCAAGGTGAGCAATGGCTGGAACGAATCGGCCTCAGGCAAAATTTTGGCAGGAGACTCCTTGCGCGCCGGTGAGCTAACGCTGTTTAGGCTGTCGAGAGGCGCATCCGGTGTTGCGACTATTGCCTCAAGCGTGGCGAGATATCCTGTGACCAGCTTCTCGGCGGTTTCACGGCTAAACAGATCGACGGCGTATTCCAGGATCCCGTCCATGCCCAACGCCGCCCCGTCTTCGGCGTATTTTTCATACAGCATGTAATACAGATCCCACTTGGTATTTCCGCTGTGAGCCGGGAAAACGCTGGCGTTGAGGCCTGGCACGTTAAAGCTTTCGTCCGGGGTGTTCTGCAGAATCAGCATGGTTTGGAACAGCGGATAATGCGACGGCGAACGCACCGGCAATAACTCGGTGACCAGTTTCAGATAAGGAATATCCTGATGATCGTATGAGTTTAAGGCCTGCGTTCTCACCCGTTCCAAAACCTCATTGACGCGCGGATTACCCGAGGTATCTACGCGCATCACCCATTGGGTCAGGAAACAGCCCACCAGCGAGTTAAGTGCCTGATCGCTGCGCCCGGCCAAAATAGCCCCCAGCGGGATGTCTTCCCCCGCACCCAGACGGGTGTAGAAGATCCCCAGCGCCGCCTGCAACACCATGGAAAGCGTCATGTTGCGCTCGCGCGCCAATACGCTTAAACGCTGATGAAGGTTGGCGTTAATCTGTAACGGCAGTACTTCGCCACGATAGCTTGGTTTTTCCGGGCGCGGATAATCCTCCGGCAGCGCCAGCGTGGCCGGCACGCCATCGAGCGTTTTCTTCCAATAGGCCAGCTGCGCCGCATAGCGGCTGTCGGCATCGTTGGGATCGCCCAGCAGTTCCCGATGCCACACAGCATAGTCGGCATACTGTACGGGCAGCGGCACAAATTCTGGCAGCTTGCCCGTCATGCGTGCCTGATAGGCCAGCGTGAGATCGCGGGTCAACGGAGCCAATGAAAACGCATCACAGGCGATATGGTGGAATAACATGACCAGCACGTGCTGCTGCGGCCCTGTGCGCAGGATTGACGGGCGGAATGGCAGGTCAATCGCAAGGTCGAACACCCGCGTAATGGTCTCGAAAACGTGTTGTCTGAGCTTGTCCTGGCTAACGTCAATCACCGGGATATCCAGCTGCACCTCAGAGAATGGCGCAATCAGCTGCACCGGTTGCCCATTGACCACGCCGAAGCGTGTGCGCAGCGTTTCATGCCGTTCAACCAGATCGTATAGCGCCGCCGCTAATGCCGCATGATTTAGTTCGCCTTCCAGGGAGACAACAATCGGCGTATTCAGCGAGGAATTATCGCCGCGTGTATTTTGTCCAACCCACATTAAATGCTGGCTGTAGGACATCGGCACTGTTTCTGGTCGTGGCTCGATTTTACTCAGCGGCTGACGTATTTTGCCATGCGGATCAAGCTGCTTAACCAGGTTTGCCACGGTAGGATTTTCAAACAACGCGCGAACCGAGATCTCGACACCAAGCTGGTTGCGAATACGAGCAATCAGCCCGGTAGCCAGAATCGAATGACCGCCCAGCGCAAAGAAGTCATCATCAATGCCGATCTTTGGATGTTCAAGCAGTTCGGCATACAGTTCGCAAAGGATCTGTTCCTGTGCATTACGCGGCGCGCGGTAAGTTGCGGTTTCATTGAATTCGACCTTTGGCAGCGCCTTGCGATCCACCTTGCCGTTGGCGGTCAAGGGGAACGTCTCCAACTCTATAATCCGGGCCGGTAACATATAATCCGGCAAACGTTGACCCAGATACTCCTGCAAATCGGCCTCGGACACCCGCAAATCAGGGCTGACCACGTAAGCCACCAGCCGCTTGCCGCTTCCGTTATCCAGCGCCAGCACCAGCGCTTTTTCGACCTGTGAATGCTCACCAAGACGGGCCTCTATCTCACCCAGTTCGATGCGGAAGCCGCGCAATTTGACCTGCTGATCGTTGCGTCCTACAAACAACAGGTTGCCGTCTGGCTGATAGCGCACCAGATCCCCGGTGCGATACAAACGCGCCCCGCTTTCTGCGCTAAACGTGTCGGTAACAAAGCGTTCGGCAGTGAGTTGTTCACGATTGAGATAACCCAGCGCGACGCCATCGCCGCCAATGACCAATTCTCCCACCGCGCCCAACGGCACCGGCTGCTGATGCTTGTTCAGCACATAGGCGCGGGTATTGCCAATGGGACGGCCGATGGGAATGCTGGTGGCAGAATCAGCCGTCTGAATGGCATAAGTGGTGGCAAAGGTGGTCGTTTCCGTTGGGCCATAGCCATTCACCAGCTTCGCCTGCGGGCAGTGATGCAGCACCTGGGCGATGATTTTTGGATCCAGCGCATCGCCGCCGACAAACAATGACTTGAACTGTGGGAGCACCGGCGTGAGTGCGCTATAAAGTTGGTTGAACAGGCCGACGGTCAGCCACATCTGGTTCACGCCGTACTGCTGCAACGTGCGCACCAACGCGGGAGGTGAAAGCAAGGTTTCCTGGTCAATCACCACGCAAGTACCGCCAGTCAGCAACGGCGCCCAGACTTCCAGGGTACTGGCATCAAACGCAGTATTGGCGGCCAGCGCCATGCGGTCGCCCGCTTCGAACTCGCCGACGCCGCTGTTAATGACCAGTCGGCTAATTGCGCGATGCGGCACCAGCACACCTTTTGGCGTGCCGGTAGAACCCGAAGTATAAATGACATAGGCTGGCGCAACGGCCGGCACAGTCAGATTGACGGATTCGATGCTGGCGTTCGCCACCTCGACGCTGGCAACATCAATCACCGGCAGGTTTCTTGTTACGGCCTGCGCCTGAGCAGCATCACTGATCAACACACGAGCGGCGCAGTCTTCAATCGTCCAGTCAAGACGCTCCTCTGGAGCCAACGGATCCAGCGGTACGTAAGCCGCGCCTGCCTTGAGGATGGCCAGCGTGGCGGCCAGCAATGCACTCCCGCGTGGCAGCAACAGGGCAACAAAATCCCCCGTTTTCACCCCTCTCGCCAACAAGGTGTTTGCCAGCCGGTTAGCCCACTGATTCAGCTCGCGATAGCTGAGCTGCCTATTGCCATCAATAACGGCAATGCCCTCTGGCGTTCTGGCAACCTGTTGTTCGAACAAACGATGCACGGTTTGATCACGCGGATAGGCCGTCGCGGTCGCGTTCCAGTCAAGCAGCAGTTGCTGGCGCTCGCTGGCCGGTAAAATGTCCAGCTCGTGCATCGGTTGCTCCGGATGAGTATCCAGCGTATCGGCCAGGTTTTTCATCACCTGCTGGAGATACCCCACAATCCGTTGCGCCGGTAACTCCGGCACCGCCAGCACGCTAAGGCGAAGCGTATCGCCGAAATCATCCACCGATACGGTTAGCGGATAATCAGTCCGCTCCTCAAAACCGTGCCATTCGACCTCATCGCGTTCACCGGAAGTATCGACGCTTTCATCATCTGTCTGCTGATTGTGGCGATAGTTAAATAATACGTTGAACAACGGCGTGGGCTGGGCAATGCCGCTGCAACGCTGGGCCAGACTGAGTGAAGCGTGCTCGTGATCGAGCAAGGCGGCCAGACGTTTATGGGTGATACGCACGCTTTCTTCGACGCCAACATTTCCCAAATCAAGACGAATGGGCAGCGTATTGATGAACGGCCCCATGATTTGATCGGCACCTTCGCCCGCCTGTAGCCGGCCAAGCAAAATAGTGCCAAACACCACGGTGTCGCTATCGCTGGCGCGAGCCATTACCTGCCCCCAAACCAGATGGCAGAGGCTGCCCATGCTGACCCCCAGACGGCGAGCGTGGGCGCGCAGGCGATCAACCACGGTAGGATCGACACTGCGGCGCAGTTCAACCACCGTCGCGTTATCCACCCCCCCGATTGCCACGCCGAACGGCAGCGTCGGCGCATCAATATCGCGCAGCATTTCGCGGAAGAACTGCTCATGCCGAGCCTCTGAACCCATGGAGCGAATGTTGGCGATCAGTCGACGGAACGGCTGCGGCGGTGGCAATAGATGGCCCCGACCCAGCATAAAGGCGCGGATATCCTGAATCATGATCTGCAACGAGGCGATATCATCGATCAAATGGTGTTGCAACATCACCATTTCCCAACGCCCGGTTTGCGGGTCCTGCGCGGTAAACAGACTCAGCAACGGTGCCTGAGTGAGATCAACGCGGTAGTGAGCCGGATCATAGCGCTGGACCAACTGATCCATAATTGGTCCGTCAGCCAGGTCCAGTGCAAGTTCAGTGAGCTGAACGCGAGCCTGACGCAGCACTACCTGTGCGGAAGTCGACAGCCCTTGCCAGAAAAACGCCGTGCGCAAAATGTCATGGCGGTTAACGGTTTGCTGAACGGCCTCGACGTACTGCGTCATCACCGTGCGAGTAGCCAGGGAAACCTTGGCAAACTGCAGGTACGGATCGCCTTTGTCACTTAATTGATGCAGGAACAGGATCCCCTGCTGCAACGGCGTCAGCGCGTAAATATCCTGAATATTGGCCACGCCACCTGGTACCTGAGCAACGAGACTGTCAATATCGGCCTGAGTCAGATCAATCAGCGGCAACATCTCCGGCGTCAAGCGGGCCGTCTGCACGGTAATCAGATTGGCCGGGACTCTTGAACCACCGCTTCCGCCGTGCGAGGAGAAATCTCTCCCCTGGCGCAGCGCATCGACCAGAGCCGGTTTATGTTCGCGCAATGCAGACTTGATTTCAGGGGTCAACGACCCCTTTGCTGCCTTGATGACCAGAGATTCACCATCAAGCGACAAGGCGATACTGGCCTTGTCGAGTGCCTGTAAAAGGTCATCAAAATCCATCATATTCTCATCTCGTCCAGTTCAACGGTACGCTCGGACAGCTCGGCCAGCGTCGGGCTTTCGAACAGCGCTCGGATTTCGATACTCAAATCGCGCTGACGCATCTGCTCCATTAATTGAACCGCTAACAGAGAATGGCCGCCGAGTTCGAAGAAGTTGTCGTGACGACCAATACGCTCGACACCGAGTAACGCCTGCCACAGTTCTGCCATAGCGATTTCGACATCGCCCTGTGGCGCGACAAAGGTACGGCGGAAGAATGAGGAGTCGTCTGGCAGCGGCAGTGCCTTGCGATCCAGCTTGCCGTTGGCGGTCAGAGGCAGCTCGTCGAGTTTGACAAACGCGGCTGGCACCATGTAGTCCGGCAACTGCGCGGCCAGGCTGCTGCGCCATTGGGCGATACGCTCGGAGGTGCCAAGACCTTCCGCTTCTGCGTAGGCATCAAGAACCACGTAGGCCACCAGACGCAAATCCCCTTGCGCATCGTCGCGGGCCACAACCACGGCCTCCACCACCGAGGGCTGTTTCTGCAACACGGCGTCAATCTCACCCAGCTCGATACGGAATCCACGGATTTTGACCTGGTTATCGTTACGGCCCAGGTATTCGATGTCGCCATTGGGCAGGTATCGCGCCAGGTCGCCAGTGCGGTACATGCGCGCATTGGCGTGCGAGGCGAAAGGATCTTTCAGGAAACGTTCCGCCGTGAGATCAGGACGATTGAGGTAGCCACGCGCCACGCCTACGCCGCCGATATACAGTTCGCCCGCCACGCCCAGAGGCACCGGACGCTGATGATGGTCCAGCAAATAAATGCGCAGGTTGGCAATAGGACGGCCAATCGGCACGATTGCCGAAGCGGGCAAATCTTGCGGACAGGTCCAGGAGGTCACGTCGATAGCGGCTTCGGTCGGCCCATACAGGTTATGAACTTGTGTGTCTGGCAAGACTCTGTGGCTAGCGGCAACGCTTGAGGAACTTAGCGCTTCACCGCTGCAAATGATGCGACGCAGACAGCGGCAGGCCGTGGTTCCGTCGCTGGCGAGGAACAGGTTCAGCATCGAAGGCACGAAGTGAATAGTGGTGATGTTGTTGGCCTGAATCACCTGCGCCAGCGCCTGAGTATCCTTGTGCGCGCCTGGAGGTGCGACAACCAGCGTCGCCCCCACCGACAGCGGCCAGAAGAATTCCCACACCGACACGTCAAAACTGAAGGTGGTTTTTTGCAGCACGGCGTCGCTGCTGTCGAGCTGATAGGCATCCTGCATCCATTGCAGGCGGTTGATCAGCCCACGATGTTCGTTCTCCACGCCTTTTGGCTTGCCGGTCGAGCCAGAAGTGTAGATGACATAGGCCAGATTGCTTGAGGTCAGGCCCAGCTCGGCCGGGGACAGCGCCTCTTTCGATAGCGAGGATTGCGCCAGTGAATCGGCATGCAGATCAAAAGTGCCCATCCCTGCTGTATTAAGCTGAGCGGTAATTTCACGTCCGCGCTTGTCGAGCAGCAACAGCTTCGGCGCAGAGTCCTGCAGGATATAGGACAAGCGTTCTGCCGGATAATCCGGGTCAAGCGGCACATAGGCTCCGCCCGCCTTCATGATGCCCATTAGGCCGACCACCATCTCGATGCTGCGATCCAGACAGATCGCAACGCGATCGTCAGGCTTAACGCCCTCCTGGTGCAAACGATGCGCCAGCTGGTTGGATAAGGCATTCAGCTCGGCGTAGGTGAGTTTGCGATCACCAAAGCGCAGCGCGATGGCTGACGGCGTCCGCTTGACCTGATCCTCAAACATCTGATGGGTATAAGCCACATCCGGATAAACCTTGTCGGTGTCATTCCATTGATTCAACAGCAAATGGCGCTCAGCGGCAGGCAAAATATTGATCTGCTCAATCGGCGTGTGTGGCGCTTCGTCCAGCGCTTTGGCGATATTCTCGAGCGCGTGTTGCATATAGGCAAACAGCAGCTCGGGATCCAGCGACTCGATAACCTGAATATTCAGGCCCAGCGCGGTGCCGTAATCATCAACCGATAGTGTGATCGGATAGGTGGTGCGTTCTTCAAAACCGTCCCACTGGTCCGCCTCGGGCACGGCGAAATCCAGCGACTTGCTCTCTGATTCGCGGTTATGGCGATAGTTAAACAAGGTGTTGAACAACGGCGTCGAGCTGTTCATGCCGCTGCAACGCAGCGCCAGTCCCAGTGAGGCATGCTCGTGGCTCAACAGCTCGGCCAGGCGTTTATGGGTCGCGCGAACGCTCTCCTCAACGGTGGCCCCATACATGTCGAGACGCAACGGCAAGGTGTTGATAAACGGTCCCATAATCTGGTCTGCCCCTTCACCGGCGTGCATACGGCCAAACAGAATGGTGCCAAATACCACGGAATCCTGGCCGCTGATGCAGGACAGCACCTGCCCCCACGCAAGATGGCAAATACTGCCCAGGCTGACGCCAAGACGACGCGCATAGGCGCGCAGCACGTCGTTCAAACGCTGCGGCACCTTGCGCGTAACCTCGATAATTTCCGAATCATCGAGCACGTTATTCAGCCCGTACAGTGCTGTAGGCTCGTCGATATCGCCCAGCGTGGAACGGAAATAACGCTCGTGTTCTTCCGGGGTTTTGCCCAGGCGCACTTGCGCAATCAGGCGGCGGAAAGGCTGGGCTTCTGCCAGCGTGTCTCCGCGCCCCGCCAGGAAGGTATGGATCTCGGCGGACAGAATCAGCACCGAGGTAATATCGTCGATCAAATGGTGTAGAACGCGGAACATTTCCCAGCGCTCACTGCTCTTGTCATAGGCGACAAAGGCGTGCAACAGCGGCGGCTTGGCCAGATCGATGCTGTAGTGTGAAGGGTCAAAGCGTTCGGCCAGCTGCTCGGCAATCGGGCCGTTAGCCGGATCCAGCTCGACATCCAGCACGTGCAGTTTAGCGCGGCGCTGAACTACCTGGCACGGAGTCGAAACGCCTTCCCAGTAAAAACCGGTTCGCATGATATCGTGACGATCGATCACCATTTGCACGGCGGCAAGATAGTTGTCTACTTTTTCGCGGCTATCAAAGGTCATCTGCCCGGTTTGCAGGTAAGGATCGCCTTTGCTGGCCAGCATATGGTGGAACAGAATCCCTTCCTGCAGCGGAGCCAGCGAGTAGATATCCTGAATATTGCTCACGCCGCCTGGCACCTGATCGACGACCTGATCGATATCTCGCTGGGTAAAATCAATCAGCGGCAGCAGTTCTGGCGTAATGGCCGTGGTCTGCGGGGTGATCTTGTTGGCCGGAACCACCACTTCGAAGGCGTTTGAAAGGCGTCTGCCGTTACGCAGCGCCGTTACGATAGTCGCTTTGTGCTCGCGGAGCGCGGTTTTAATCTCGCTGGTTAGCGCACCTTTGGCGGCAGTGATCACCAAATCCTCGTTATCCAGCGAAATCGAGATTTTTGCCTCTTCCAGAGTCAGCAGTAATTGTTCGAAATCGCTCATTATTTATTCTCCATGATAATAGCTTCTATGCGATGGTGATTTAAGAAAGTCATTGCGACGAAATGGGCACTGCTGTTTTGCTGAAATAGTGGGAATAGACTTTTCACAGTCGGGTCTCCGCAAGCTCTATCGTTTTGGCGGCAAGGTCAGCCAACACCGGTGTATCAAACAGGGTGCGTATTTCCAGGCTTAGCCCTTTGCGGCGTAGTTGTTCAATCAGGCGTACGGCCAACAGTGAATAGCCGCCAAGTTCGAAGAAATGGTCCTCGCGTCCAACCGGTTTAACGCCCAAAAGTTCCTCCCACAGGGCGGCCAGCGTGATTTCCATATTGCCCTGCGGCGCGGCGTAAGCGCGGCGGGCAAAGGAGGTCTCGTCCACGGGCTGCAAAGCGTTGCGGTCAATCTTGCCATTGGGGGTAAGCGGTAAGGCGTCGAGCATGACGAAGGCGGACGGCACCATATAATCCGGCAACGCGTCCTGCAGATGCTTGCGCAATGCCTTGCGGCTAAACAGGGTTTGCAGCATGCCTTTCAGGCGCGAAAGGTGCTCCAGGGGCGATAACTTGTCCTCGGGAGCAATCCAGTCAACCAGGCAGGCCACTTCGTTAACACCGACTTCCTGTAGCTTCTCGGCCACCGACAGCGCCGATTCCGGGGTGCCGATAAACGACAACTCGCGGGTATAACGCTTGAAGGCGAATTCCAGCATGCTGCGTTTATCTTCACCGGACAGCGTATCGAGATTAATGCTCTGTTCCTTGAGCCAGCTGCTCAGCAGGCTCAAATGCCCTTCCAGATAGTCGAAAAATGGCTCTTTGGCCTGCTGCAAGATTGGCTCAAGATCGGCACCCAAATAGGTGTGGACCATTACGGTTACCTTGCCGCCGCGTGGGTCAAATCCCGCGCTGGCGCGCGCAGACCGATAAATCTCGATGTGTCTGGCAAGCCCTTCAATATTCTGGGTCAACATATGAGTGAGCACGTTTGCGCCGCTGCTGCCTGCGTAAGCAAAGGTTTCTTCACTGCCCGCAGCGGTTATCCAGATTGGCAGCTCTTTCTGCACTGGTGCCGGGAATATCTGCACGGCAATGTCGTTTCCGTGGCTGTCCGGGCGTGTCACGCTGCCGCCCTGCCACAGCGTTTTCAACTCTTCAATGCCTTGACGCATCACCTCGCGGCGCGCGGCGTAATTCTCTGGGGCCAGCACAAAGTCCTGCTGGTTCCAGCCGGAGGCAATGCCAATACCGACGCGGCCGTTAGACAGGTTGTCGACAATTGACCAGTTTTCGGCAATGGCGATGGGGTCGTGCAATGGCAGCACCACGCTGCCGGAACGCAGTTTGATATTGCGCGTTCTGGCCGCCAGCGAGGCGTTTAACAGCGCCGGATTGGCATACAAACCGCCGACGCAGTGAAAATGACGTTCCGGCGTCCACACGGCGGTAAAACCATTGCGGTCGCCAAACTCTGCCGCCTCGGCGTAGTCGCGATACCCCTGCTGCACGTCGCAACCGGCCCCGAAGAAGAACAGGCTGAAATCAAGGCTGCTGGCAGGCGTTGACAGGACTTCCGCTTCATCGATGGCCGCGTCCGGCACCACGTAAGCCACCAGCCGAGTCAATCCGCTGGTATCCTCGCGGGCGACGACCACGGCTTCGCGCACCAGCGCATGGCTCAGCAACTGGGCTTCAATCTCCTGCAACTCGATACGGTGGCCGCGCAGTTTCAGCTGGCTATCGGTGCGACCAAGATAAACCAGGCGTCCATCGGCCATAAACTGCGCGAAATCACCCGTGCGATAGAGACGTGCATCCGGGTTCTCGGAAAATGGATCGCGAATAAACCGCTCGGCCGTCAGCTCGGCGCGAGCGTGATATCCGCGCGCCACGCCGTCGCCGCCGATATACAGTTCGCCAATGGCACCCAGCGGAACCGGATTACCGTGTGCGTCGAGCAAATACACCTGGGTATTGGCAATAGGCCGCCCAATCGCCTGGTTATAATCGTCGATATCCTTGGCAGAAACGCGGTTGCAGGTTGACCAGACGGTCGTTTCCGTCGGCCC